>NZ_JAPYKP010000108.1:0-20551 GCF_037179725.1 Mesorhizobium sp. Cs1321R2N1
GCGCGGGAACATCATCTGGTAGAGGATCAGCGTGTCCTTGCCGGGCGCGAACAGCTCCGAGAGTTTTATTTTCGCGGTCTTGCCTGACATATCCAGCCCATCGAACACATAGTCCTGCGGCACCAGCCCGCCCGGCGGCAGCGACCGGCGCGCCTCGGCCACGGCTTCCATGGCGCGGCGCAGCTCGATTTCCTTCTTCAGCAGCTTTTCGCGCGCGGTGCGGTATTTGGCGGATTCGTTGGGAAAGGTGATCATGATCGGCTCCTTCAAGTCGTGCCTGCGTCCCGGCAGGGTGCTCTACGACCCAAGGACGTTTCGCCGTAACCGGTTCCGACATTTTTACGCGCCCGCAACTGCCTCACCCCTTGACCCCGCCGGCGGTCAGGCCGGAGACGATCTTGCGCTGGAAGATCAGCACCAGCACCACCAGCGGCACGGTGACGATCACCGAGGCCGCCATGATGTTGCCCCACGGGATTTCGAACTGCGAATTGCCGGAGAGCAGCGCGATCGCCACCGGCACGGTCCGCCGCGCATCGTTGGAGGTGAAGGTCAGGGCAAACAGGAATTCGTTCCACGCGCCGATAAAGGCCAGCAGTCCGGTGGTCGCCAGCGCCGGCCACATCAGCGGCAGGAAGATGCGCGTGATGATGATCCACGGCGTCGCGCCATCGAGGATCGCCGCCTCCTCGACCTCGACCGGCAGGTCGCGGACGAAAGCGGTGAGCACCCAGACGGTGAACGGCAGCGTGAAGATCATGTAGGAGAAGATCAGCGCGAACAGCGAATTGTAGAGGCCGAACATCCGCACCAGCTCGAACAGCCCGGCCAGCACCGCCACCTGCGGGAACATCGAGACCGACAGGATGGCGAACAGCAATGCCGAGCGGCCGCGAAAACGGATACGCGCCAGCGCGTAGGCGGCGGTGACGCCAAGGAACAGCGAGAGCGCCACGACCGCGCCCGAGACGACCAGCGAATTCAGGAGGTTGTGCACGAAGGCGCCTTCGGCCAGCACGTTGCGATAATTGCCGAGGCTGGGCGCCTTCGGCCACAGATCGGCCTGGAACAGCGCGGTCCCCGATTTCAGGCTGGTGACGATGGCATAATAGAACGGGAACACCGCGATAAGAACGATCGCCCCGATCAGCAGATAGAAGGCCGTGCGCTTCAGGAGCCACATCTCAGCGGCCTCCTTCCAGGCTTATCCGGCCGATGCGGATGGTGAGGATGGTAAGCAGAGCGAGGATGAGGAAGAGCAGGGTCGAGGCGGCCGAGCCATAGGCGAACTTGTCGAACTCGAACAGGTTCTCGCGGGCGAACACCGACATCGACTTGGTGTGCGCATTGTTGGGCGTCAGCACATAGATCAGGTCGAAGATGCGCAGCGCATCGAGCGCCCGGAAGATCACCGCCACCATCACCGCCGGGCGGATCAGCGGCAAGGTCACCCGCCAGAAGATCTGCCAGGGATTGGCGCCGTCGAGCCTGGCGACCTCAATGATCTCGCGCGGCAGCATCTGCAGCGCGGCCAGGATCAGCAGCGCCATGAAGGGCGTCGTCTTCCAGATGTCGACGATCAGCACCGCCGCCATCGCCGTGTCGGCGCTGGCGGTCCAGGCGATCTTGTGGTCGATCAGCCCGAGATTGATCAGCACGACATTGATGATGCCGAACTGGTCGTTCAGCATCCACTGCCACATCTTCGCGGAGACGATGGTCGGGATCGCCCAGGGGATGAGGATCGCCGCCCTGACGATGCCGCGCCCTGGGAATTCGGCGTCGAGCACCAGGGCGACGACCATGCCGAGGATCGTCTCGCAGGTCACCGAAACCACCGCGAAGCGCACGGTGTTCCACACGGCGCCCCACCAGACCGGATCGAGAAGCAGCCCGTCGTAGATGACCCTGCCACTCGGCATGCGCAGCACCGAGACATAATTGGCGAAGCCGACCCATTGGCGGGCGTCGAGATCGGACAGCGAGGCATCGGTGAAGCTGAAATAGACCGTGCGCGCAAGCGGCCAGCCGGCGGCGGCGGCGAGCACCAGAAGCATCGGTGCCAGGAACAGCCATGCCGAGCGCACGCGCTGGCGCATCAGCCGCGAGCCAGAGCGCGCATCAGCCGAGTGCGCGCTCACCAGCCCTTGCCTTTCAGCCGGGTCAGCGTCGCCTCGAGGTCGGCCAGGTTGTCGGCGGCGCTGCCTTCGCCGGACAAGGTCTTGTGCACGGCGTTCCAGAACTGGCTCGACGCCTCGTTGTACTTGTTCCTGGTCACCGCCGAGGGTCGCGGCCCGGCATTGAGGAACACCTCTTTCCAGTGTGGAATGATCGGCTGTTGCCTGGCGATGTCGGCATCGTCATAGAGCGCCTGGATGGTCGGCAGGTTGGCGGTCTTCAGCGTGCGGTATTTCTGCATTGCCGGCGAAGCGATGAACTTGACCAGTTCGATCGCCGCGTCCGGGTGCCTGGAATATTTCGAGACCGCAAGGTTCCAGCCGCCGAGCGTCGCCGCCGGCCGGGCGCCCTCGCCCGTGCCCGCCGGCAGCGGTGCGACATCGAACTTGCCCTTGATCGGTGACCCCTGGCTGTTGCCCAGCGCATAGGCATAGGGCCAGTTGCGCATGAAGACCGCATTGCCGGTCTGCCACACGCCGCGCGATTCCTCTTCCTGATAGGCGAGCACGCCGGGCGGCGCGATGGTGCCGATCCAGGCCTTGGCCATGTCGAGCGCGGCCGCCGCTCGGGCGTTGTTGATGGAGATGGCGCCATCCGGCTCGACGATATGGCCGCCGCCGTTCGACACCACCCATTCGAACGCGTCGCAGGTCAGCCCCTCATAGGCATTGCCCTGGAAGACGAAGCCCCAGATATCCCTGTTGCCCGAGGCCCGCTCCTTGTCCATCACCAGACGGGCTGTGTCGCCCAGTTCCTTCCAGGTGGCCGGCACCTTGGCGCCGTATTTGTCGAGCAGATCCTTGCGGTAATAGAGCGCCGGCGCATCGGTGAAGATCGGCAGCGCCACCAGCCTGCCGTCGACGGTCTGCGACTGGATGATCGACGGGAAATGCTTGGCCACGACATCCCTGGTCGCCTCGGTCAGGTCGACGAACTGGCTGGCGAGCTGCGGTGCCCAGATGACGTCGGTCTGGTAGACGTCGACGTCGCTGTTGCCCGCGGCGAGCCACAGCCTGTACTGGCCGAACTGGTCGGTCCCGGACGACGGCATGGCGACGATGGTGACCTTGTTGCCGCTCTCTTTCTCATAGCGGTCGAGGATCTCGCGCAGCACCTTGATGCCGTTGCCGGTGTCGCCCGACACGATCGACAGCTCGACCGCGCGGGCCGAACCTACAGCCAGAACGGCAGCGACGCTCAACGCCAGCAATGCGTGGAAAACCTTCATCGGTGGATCTCCCTTGGCAGCCGGCGCACGGCACCGGCAGCCGGTCAGACCCCACCGTTCATTGAATGCGGAGCAGCGCTTTGGGTTCCCGAACAGGCCATCCCCGGTGGCGATGACGGCACCGATCAGCGTCGCTGGTCAGCCTTCCCAGGCGACGGGCCTCATGCCCAGCCGCTCGTAGAGCCGCACGGCGGCGGCGTTCTCGAGCGTATTGGTCTTGAGGTCGACATGGGCGGCGCCCCGATCACGAAAAATGGCGAAGGCGTGCCACATCAGCACCTCGCCGACCCCTTTGCCGCGCGCCTCGGGATGAACGGCCAAGTCCTTGACGAACGCCGAGGTCCAGCACAGTGCAACAGCCGCCAGCCGGCCCTTGGCATCGATGACGAGGAAACACAACGCAGGGTCGAATTCGGGGTCTTCCGAAATGCGCGGCCACCATTCGTCGAAAGGGCCGTCGGTGCCATCGTCGAACACTTCGCCCAGCAACGCATGCAGGGGCAGAGCGTCGCCATGTTCGAAGCAGCGCATGGCAAAGCCGTCCGGCCAGTGCGGCGCAACCAGCGTCTCATCGAGGATCTTGCGCAGCCGGATGTCGTTTGGAGCCGGCGGGCGCGGTTCGGGCATCGCGCTCAGGCGTCGGGCTGAAGACGCCCGCGCCTGCGGTCGACGCCGAGGCCGGTCGCCTCGAGCAGGCCCTTGCGCTTGGCGTCGAAATAATAGCCGGTCTGGTAGAGCCAGTCGGCCTTCTTGGCGTTGCCGTTCGACACCAGCCAGGCGCCGCGCAGATATTTGACCGCGTATTTGAGGTTGGTCTCGGCGTCGAACAGGCCCTTGGCCGGCCCGTCATAGCCCATGCCGCGCGCCGTCGCATGCTTGATCTGCATCAGCCCCCAATGGCCGTTATTGTAGGCCTTGGGATTGAAGGTGCTTTCGCGGTTAACGACATGGCGCACCAGATCCACCGGCACCTGGTAGAAGGCGGCGTATTTGACGATCAGCCGGTCGACGTCGCCCCGCATGCCTGTCGCATGCTGCTCCGGCTCGACGGGCGCCGACGGGAACTGCACCAGTGCGGCCGGGTTCTGCGGCACGATATAGGCTACCTGCTGCACGCCGGGCATTTTCTGGCCGCCCTTGGCAACCGCCGGCATGACAAGCCCGGCGGTCGTGTAGGTCCCGGCCGCCTCGATCGGCTGGCCGGCCTTGGACGGCGGCGGCGCCTGCCAGGCATTGGCGGCCATCACGGCGGGCACGGCCGGCGAGGTTGGGGTTGCCCCGGCAAAGGCGGCGGTCGCCGCGGCCGGCTGGACGGCCGGATCGAGTGCCGGCGTGGCCGGGCTCGGGATTAACTCAGCGGTCTGAACCGGTGTGATTCCGGAGGATTGCGGCAGCACCGAAACCGTGTCCGGCAGCGGCACGGTGAAGCCGGCATCGCTGCCTGCCGCGGTCGCGGTTTCGGTCAGGGACGGCGCGGCCTTCATCTGCGAGGTCGAGGTGCAACCGCTCATGCCGGCTGCCGCCACGATCACGCCGATGGCGATAAGGGTTTGTTTTGCTGGCAAGCCGCGCTCGGAGTCCGGTTTGTCGGGTCGTTAAGATTTCCCTTACACCAGCGATTCCTGGGTAGCAATCGGGGCCATCTGGTGGTTTTCGGGTGGCGGGACGCAGGCAGCGATGCCATATTGTTCCTGATATGTACCGGCGGGAATCCCGGATTCCGCCGCTTGGCGGAAAGGAGCGCAGCATGAAAACGGCATCTTCGATCACGGCTGGCCACGCAGTGTTAGAAACAGTGATCGGTTTCATGGGCATCGCCTGGAGTGAAAAGGGCCTGATCCGGCTCTGCCTGCCCGAACGCAGCCGCGAAGCGGTGGAGCGGCGGCTGATGCGCCACCCCGGCGTTTCCGCCTCCACGGCCCAGCCGTCATGGGTGGTCGAGCTGATCACCTCGATCAAGGCTTATGCCGCGGGCGAGGACGTCGATTTCACCGGCTTTCCCGTCGATCTCGACGGCATCGACGATTTCCGCCTCGCCGTCTACGACGCGGCACGAAAACTCAGCTATGGCGAAACCACCACGTATGGCGAACTCGCCAAGCGCGCCGGCCATGCCGGCCTGCCGCGCGAAACCGGTGCGGCCCTTGGCGCCAATCCGGTGCCGCTGGTTATCCCGTGCCACCGCATCCTGGCCGCCGGCGGCAAGATCGGCGGCTTCTCGGCGCCCGGCGGATCCGTCACCAAGGAAAAGATGCTGGCCATGGAAGGCGTGCGCGTCGGCCCGCCGCCGCCCGCGCAGGTGTCCTTCGGGTTTTGAGAGCAATTCCAGGAGCCGCTCCCGGGTGTGTTGAGATTCAGGTCAGGCCGAGCCGAAAACAGTGACTTTCGAGAACCGGAGCGGAGCGTACTCAAGTACGTGAGCACCGGAAGCGCAGAAAGTCGCTGTTTGCAGGCCGGCATCACCTGAATCTCAACACACCCTAATGGCGCCGGATGAACCGGTGCCTGAAACGCTCATTGTCCAGCCGCTTGCAGATATAGACCGGGCAGGACTTGGTATCGGCGCTCGGCACGTAGGCGCGCGTCCTCACCTCGCCCATGGTGCAGAACTGCTGGCTCTGCACATAGCGGTCGTAGAGCGGCAGCCCCGGTACCCGCGTCGACTGATAACGCAGGATGACCGCGCCTTGGCGCGCGATCGTCGACTGGACCTTGCCGCAGCGCATACGCATGGGGTCGTAGCGCGAGATCGCCTGCGCCTGGGCGGCCACCAGCGTGAGGCAGGCGGCAAGCAGGATGGTTTTCATGGTCCCTCCCCTCGATCCGCCGCCCAGGGACGGCACGATCTTGCGCCACGGTTTCACCAGATTGGGGCGGCCGTTGGGCGGCCCCGATCACGGCTTTTTCACGCAGTCTTGTTTTTTGTGCGAAAGCAGCCTATATCAGCCCCATTGATATTTCGGCCGATCGATCCGGGCCTCGCGATCTTCGCGTTTGCTGACGTCTATCTCCAAAATCTCGATGCACACCGGCTGGACTTCGGTCTGGTCATACCAAAGCAAATGTGAAGGACTATTTATATGGCAACTGGAACGGTCAAGTGGTTCAATGCCACCAAGGGTTTCGGCTTCATCCAGCCTGACAGCGGCGGCGCGGACGTTTTCGTCCACATCTCGGCTGTCGAGCGCGCTGGACTGTCGACCCTGGTCGAAGGCCAGAAGATCAACTTCGAGATCGAGCAGGACCGCCGCACTGGCAAGTCGTCCGCTGGTTCTCTGAGCAAGGCAGCCTGATTTTGAAAATGGCGCGCGCCGGACGAGAGTTCGGGGCGCGCGGCAAGTCACGGATGTACTGACGGTCGCGCGAGAAGCGCGCCGGAGTGGAAAGACCCGACAAGCTGGAACAGCAGATAGCTGCCAGCCCGGACCGGACGCTCCCGATCAGGCTACCGAAATGGGAAGGCGGGATTCATCCCGCCTTTTTATTTGTCTGGATTTTGGATGCCAGATCGCGCCCAACGGCGCGGGCGGTGGCATTATAGGCCCAATGGCGGCACCGTCATGACGACTTTGCCGCTCCCTCTTTCGGGGAGGCATATGACAAATTATCCTCGGCAATTCAGGCGAAGGCAGACACCGCCTTCTCAAGTAGTTGAGGGCACCCACTCGATCGGCACATGCCCCGCGTCCGCCTCCACGCGGCCGAGCCAGGCGGCCACCGCGGGATAGGCGTCGAGCTGGAAGCCGCCCTGCTCCGCCGTGTGTGTGTAGGCATAAAGCGCGATGTCGGCGATGCTGAACGCACCGGCGAAGAAGGCGTTGTTTTCCAGATATGTGTTCATGACGCCAAGCGCCTTGTTGCCGCGCTCCAGCGTCACCGCCAGCCGCTCGGGCGTGGCATCGGCGGCGCGTTCGGGAAAGGTCAGCAGCGCCTTGCGCACCGCGATATAGGGCTCGTGGCTGTACTGCTCGAAGAACAGCCATTGATAGGCGAGCCCGCGCTCGTATTTGTCCGCCGGCAGCAGGCGCGTGCCTTCGGCGAGATAGAGCAGGATGGCGTTGGATTCTGCCAGCCGCCGGCCATCGTCCAGCTCCAGCAGCGGCACCATCGCGTTCGGGTTCTTGGCGACGAAGTCGGCTTTGCGCGTATCGCCGGTATGCGAACTCACCTCGACAGTGGTGAAGGCGAGGCCGAGCTTGGCCATCAGCAGCCGCGGCTTGTAGCAATTGCCGCTATCGATCATGCTGTAGAGTATCATTGTGGTTCCCCGGAGCGCTGCTTCTGCGTGCGGATTATCGCAGCGGCGCCATCCTCAACCAGTGATTTCTTTTGGCGCGACCATCAACGCCGCTTATGCAACGGCACGACCTTGTTGTCGAAGCCCAGCAGCGCATCGACCGCAAGCGGCTCTTCGTTGAAGATGGTGCCGGCAAGCGCGGGACGCCCGAGAAGAAATCCCTGCAGCAAATCGACCCCACCTTCGAGCGCGACACGCAGGTGGGTGGGCTGCTCGATGCCCTCGACCAGCACCTTGGCGCCGCGGTCGTGCAGGCTGGACACCAGCGGGCGGAAGAAGCGTTCCGCGGCGGCGTGGCGGCAGAATTCCGCGAACCAGCCGCCATCGATCTTGACGATGTCGGGCTGAAGCAGGCTCACCCGCTCCTCGGTCGAATGGCCGGTCCCGAAATCATCGATGGCAATGCGGATGCCGTCGCGTCGCATTTCACGCACCAGCCTTGCCAGCAGCGCATCGTCCGCCGCCTGTTCGGTGATTTCACAGACCAGCATGGCGGGCGCCAGGCCGAGTTCGTCGAGATGCCGGCTCATCAGCCGGATCTCGGCCAGCGCCCGTCCAGCATGGGCGTTGACCAGTGGATTGTAGTTGAAGAACAGGTCGAGCCCCTCGACGCCGATATTGTGGAAATTCCTGAGATGCAGCACGCGGCACGTGGTTTCGACGAACAGCCGGTCCGAAGCCGCGATACTGTCGAAGAACATCCGTGGCGACCCCGGCCGGCCGGCGCGGTGCGGCTCGATCAGGCCTTCGACGGCCACCGGGTGCAAGCTGCTGCCGCGCGGGGCGTAGATCGGCTGATAGGCGCTGCGCAGGCGGAAGTCGCCATGGACGCCATATTCGATTCCGATCTCGTCGGCGAAGATCGCATCGCCCATGGTGCGCCGCCGCTCGGCGTTCATGGCGATACCCTGCGTCCGAAGGCTTTTGCGGGCCGCCCCTTGCGCGGCGTTACGGTGACGGGAGCGGACGCATGACTTGCGGCGGGGGCAGGTTCCGGACTGCTCTTTGCGAAAGCGCGGAAACTAGTCGGCGCCAGTTCGGGACGGGCCAGCACGTAACCCTGGACCATCGAGGCGCCCGATCGCTCGGCCAACTCCAGTTGCCAACCTTCCTCGATACCCTCGAACACGGTGCGGATGCCCTGGTCCTCGAAGCTCCTCACCATGGACGTCAGCAGCGCGAAACCAGCGCCCGATTCCATCAGTTGCGTGATCCAGTGCGCATCGAACTTGACGATGTCAGGGCTCAGCTCCTTGACGCGCGTGATGTCGGAATCGTCGGCGCCATAGTCGTCGACCGCGATCCGGAAGCCGTTGGCTCTGAGCGCGGCGACGAAGCCGTGCAGGGCCTCCTGCGATGCCGATCTCTGCTCCGTCACCTCGCAAACGACGCGGCCCGGATCGATACCGGCCTCGTGCAGTACCAGCCGCATGTCACGCAAGGCGTTGTCGACGATCGATCGCTCGGTGAACACCGACGGGTCGAAATTGACGAAGATCGATGCCTCCCGCGGCAGGCAGGCGCCGGCATTGAGCAGATGCAGTGTCCTGGTCAGCGCTTCGACATGCAGGCGGTCGGCCGCCGGACATGTCGAGAAGAAGGTCATCGGCGATTGCGGCTCGCCGTCGCGAAATGGGCGGATCAGCCCTTCGAAGGCGGCGACCGACAGCTTGCCCTCGTTGAAGGCGAAGATCGGCTGGAACGCGCTTTGCAGCGTATAAATGCCCCAGACACCGCTCGAGGTGCCGTCATCATGACGGATGATATGGGCAAGTCCGATGCTGCGTGACAAGGGTTCCTCGCTCCGCGACCAGGCGGAATTGAACGGCGATCCTGCCATGCAAGCCTCTACCGCCCGTTAATGAACTTATTGTTGCCGATCACGCCTCATTGACCGCGCCGTCCCACCTGGCCCAGCCGACAAGGCTTGCACTGACGGGAATGTTGCGACATGAGAAGCGCCGCGGCCGCTCCTAGCCGCGCCGATCCTTTGGAGAGACAAACGGTCATGGCCTTTCTTGCCGACACCCTTTCCCGCGTTAAGCCTTCCGCCACCATCGCGGTGACGCAGAAAGCCCGCGAGCTGAAAAATGCCGGCAGGGACATCATTGGCCTTGGCGCCGGCGAGCCTGATTTCGACACGCCCGACAACATCAAGAATGCGGCGATCGAGGCCATTCGCCGTGGCGAGACCAAATATCCGCCGGTTTCGGGCATCGTGCCGCTGCGCGAGGCGATCGCGAAAAAGTTCAAGCGCGAGAACAATCTCGACTACAGGCCCGAGCAGACCATCGTCGGCACCGGCGGCAAGCAGATCCTGTTCAACGCCTTCATGGCGACGCTGAACCCCGGCGACGAGGTCATCATCCCTCGCCCCTACTGGGTCAGCTATCCCGAAATGGTGGCGATCTGCGGCGGCACGTCGGTGTTTGCCGACACCTCGATCGACAACGGCTTCAAGCTGACCCCCGCGGTGCTGGAAAAGGCGATCACGCCGAAGACCAAATGGCTCTTGATGAACTCGCCGTCGAACCCGTCGGGCGCGGCCTATACGGAGGCCGAATTGCGCGCGCTGGCCGACGTGCTGTTGAAGCATCCGCAGGTCTGGACGCTGACCGACGACATGTATGAGCACCTGACCTATGGCGACTTCGTCTTCAAGACCATCGCCGAGGTCGAGCCCAGGCTCTACGAGCGCACGCTGACCATGAACGGTGTCTCGAAAGCCTATGCGATGACCGGCTGGCGTATCGGCTATGCCGCCGGTCCCGTCCAGTTGATCAAGGCGATGGACATGATCCAGGGCCAGCAGACCTCTGGCGCCTGCACCATCGCGCAATGGGCTTCCGTCGAGGCGCTCAACGGCCCGCAGGACTTCATCGCCAAGAACAAGGCGATCTTTCAAGGCAGGCGCGACCTCGTCGTATCGATGCTCAACCAGGCGCGCGGCATCACTTGCCCGTCACCGGAAGGCGCTTTCTATGTCTATCCGTCCTGCGCCCAGCTGATCGGCAGGAAGACAAAGGCCGGCAAGGTGATCGACACCGATGAGACCTTCTGCTCGGAACTGCTCGAGGCAGAGGGCGTCGCGGTGGTGTTCGGCTCGGCCTTCGGCCTCGGCCCCAACTTCCGTATCTCCTACGCCACCTCGGAGACGCTGCTGGAGGAAGCCTGCACCCGCATCCAGCGCTTCACGGCATCGCTGATCTGATCAGGTAAGTCCGAAACAAACCCGGTGTCACCGCTTTCGGCGTTACCGCCGGGTTTTGTCAATCCAGGCTCAGCACTCAGCCGCCATATTGCGCCGGCGTCACCGCTTCCAGCCAGTCGGCATGGATGCCGTCAAGCGCCTCCTGCATGGCGATGTGCGTCATCGCCGATTTCGGTGCCGCGCCATGCCAATGCTTCTCGCCAGGCGCGAATGAGATGACGTCACCGGCCCTGATTTCCTGGATTGGTCCATCCCATGTCTGGGCCAGGCCGGCGCCAGCGGTCACATAAAGCGTCTGGCCAAGCGGATGCGTGTGCCAGTGGGTGCGCGCGCCGGGCTCGAAACTGACCAGCGTGGCCCTGAGCCGCGCCGGCGCCTCCGTCTCGATGATCGGCGTCTGCAGAACCCGGCCGGTGAAGTATTTGTCCGGCGCTATGATGGTCGGCACGCTGCCGCAAGCTATGATCTTCATCGTCTGTCCCTGGAGCTGGTGGGAGCTGGCGAGACGCCGGTCCCTTGAAGTCAATGCATTCTCGGCCCGGATTGGCCCGGACGCAACCGGCCGGGTCACCTCGCTCGGACGAAGGCCTGATTTTTTCTTGACCACGAACCTTGCCCCCATGGGACCGCCGCGCTGCTTGCCGGCCGCTCGGTCGAACCGCTCGCGCTCAGCGCCTGAGCCGGCCAGCCCCACCGGCTCCTATTTTCCTTGCCCTCCCGGCAAACAAGTGGGACGATAATCGCGGGCAGGTCGAAACAGACCCACCCGCGACGGTCGAACAGGCCGGCCGCCGCTCAGGACCGATTGACCTTGGCCTGAACCATGAATGCCAGTCGGTCCCCAGGAAAAACGCCTGAGTGGAGGTCAGCCATGGGTAATCGCGCCGGAGGACGACGCACGGGACCGAAATGCATTGCCATAGTCGGTCCCTTCGCAAGCGGTAAGACGACACTTCTCGAAGCCATATTGGCCCGTACCGGCGCCATTCCCCGCCAGAACCCGGTTTCCTCTGGCAATACCGTTTCAGATCATTCGCCCGAAGCCCGCGCCCACGCCATGAGCGTCGAGGCGTCAATCGCCACCACCGAATTCATGGGCGAACAGTTCACCTTCATCGACTGCCCCGGGTCGATCGAATTCTCCTTCGAGGCCGAACCGGTGCTGGCCGCCTGCGATGTCGCGGTGGTCGTGGCCGAGGCCGACGAAAAGAAGATCCCCGCTTTGCAGCTCATCATGCGCAAGCTCGACGATCTCGGCGTGCCGCGCATCCTGTTCCTCAACAAGGTCGACAAGGCGATCGCGGGCGTGCGCGACACGCTGAAGATGCTGCAGCCGACAAGTGCCGCGCCGTTGCTTCTGCGCCAGATTCCGCTGCGCAAGGACGGCGTCGTCATCGGCTCGATCGATCTGGCGCTGGAGCGCGCCTACATCTACCGCGAATATGCCGAGAGCGAGGTGGCTCAGATACCCGGCGACGACAAGGCGCGCGAACTGGAGGCCCGCTTCTCCATGCTGGAGACGCTGGCCGACCATGACGATCAGCTGATGGAGCAGTTGCTGGAAGAGATCGAACCGCCCAAGGACGCGATCTTCGACGATCTCGCCGCTGATCTGCGCGACGGCGCGGTGACGCCGGTGCTGATCGGCACCGCCGAGAAAGGCAATGGCGTGCTGCGCCTCTTGAAGACGATCCGCCACGACGCGCCCGACATCGAGGCGACCCGCAAGCGGCTCGGCGCCCCGGACGGCAACGCGGCGGTGGTCCAGGTGATGAAGACCATCCACACGCCGCATGGCGGCAAGCTGTCGGTGTCGCGCATCCTGTCCGGCCAGGTCGCCGACAGCTCGGAACTATGGCTGCCCGGCGGCGACACCGCCAAGGTTTCCGGCATCTACAGGATGCTGGGCAAGGACCAGGTCAAGCTGACCGCCGCCAGGACCGGCGATACCGTGGCGCTCGGCAAGCTGGACGCAGTCAAGACCGGCCAGACGCTGACTTCGGCCAAGGGCGGGGCCAAACAGCTCTTCGACGTCGAGCCGCCGCAGCCGGTCTTCGCCTTCGCGCTGCGCCCCAAGGAGCGCAAGGACGAGGTCAAGATGTCGGCCGCCATCCAGCGCCTGGCCGAGGAAGATCCCTCGCTCAGCCTGCACCACAACCAGGACTCGGCCGAGACCGTGCTGTCAGGCCATGGCGAGATGCATCTGCGCGTCGTGCGCGAGCGGCTGGAGGGCAAGAACCAGATACCGGTCGAGGGCCATGCGCCGGCGGTGCCCTATCGCGAGACGATCCGCAAACCGGTGCAGCAGCGCGGCCGCCACAAGAAACAGTCGGGCGGCCACGGCCAGTTCGGCGATGTGGTGATCGAGATCAAGCCGCTGCCGCGCGGCTCCGGCTTCCAGTTCACCGACACCATCACCGGCGGCGTCGTGCCCAAAACCTACATCCAGTCGGTTGAAACAGGCATACGCGATTACCTTAAGTCCGGCCCGCTCGGCTTTCCCGTTGTCGACGTCGCGGTCAACCTGTCGGACGGCTCGTACCATGCGGTCGATTCCTCCGACATGGCTTTCCAGATGGCGGCCAAGCTCGCCATGAAGGAAGGCATGGCCGCCTGCTCGCCGGTGCTTCTGGAGCCGGTGATGAAGGTCGAGATCGTCACGCCGTCGGACGCGACGTCGAAGATCATCGCGCTGATCCCGCAACGGCGCGGCCAGATCCTCGGCTATGACGCGCGGCCCGACTGGCCGGGATGGGATGTCGTCGAGGCGACTATGCCGCAGGCCGAGATCGGTGATCTGATCATCGAGCTGCGGTCGGCCACTTCAGGCGTTGCCAGCTACCGGGCCGCCTTCGACCACATGGCCGAGCTGACTGGCCGTCTCGCCGACGAGGCGATGAACGCCAACGGCAAGGCCGCCTGATTTCGCCCGGTGGCCGATTTGGAATGCATGTGAAGCGCCCCCTTCGAAGGATCGAGGGGGCAAAAACCAAAAACGACGCCCGGGGGGCCGGACGCCGTTTTGTTTTGCGGACCGTTTTCTTGGGAGGAAAAACGGCAGGTCCGCCGCGTGCAAGATCGCCGCGCTTCGGCGGGAAAAGGTTCGGACGCGGTAGCCGCCTGAGCCCGGGTCGTCCGAGTGATGCCCCCATCTCCCGTCCGAACCACACCGCGTCCTATGATCCACTTAGCAGATGAGGGGTATCCTTGTCATGTTACCAGAGGTTACATGACACTGTTACGCGGCAATTCTGGTGAACTTTTCAGCCATCCCATTGGCATGCAGGCAACAAAAAAGCCGGATCAATGAAGATCCGGCTGAGTTTGATTGGAAGTGCCTGTTAAGGCTAACCTCCAGAGGGGAACACTCGAGGGCGCTAATGGGAGGAGAACGCGCCCAGGAGATGATCTATATATGTGCTCATCATGCCCAAGAAACAAGCATCTATTTTGCAACACACGCATGCAAAAAGGCACAGGCTGTGGTCCAACCCGTTTCAGAAGCCAATAGGACCAGCAGAATCGTGAAAATGAAGCTCGCTTTCAGGTCATTGTCGTCTCGAAAACGCCGATGCCGGCCGATTCTGCTCCCCAAATGCCGAAAAACACTGATGATGTGGAATGAGGCAGCAGCGGTTTAATTCAAAGGCAGTCAAGCGGAGATCAACCAATGCGCAGGTTTTCGGCGATTGCCGGCAGCGGCATTTTCCTGATTGCGGCCCCCGGCGTGGTCGCCGGGCTGATTCCCTGGCTGCTCAGCGCTCGCTGGGGCCTGCCATGGTCGCCCCTGCCCGGCCTTGTCTTCGCCGGCGGCGTGCTCATCGCCGCCGCCGCCGCCGTGCTGCTGCATGCCTTCGCCCGCTTCGCACTGGAGGGGCTGGGCACACCCGCCCCTGTCGCACCGACCGAAAGGCTGGTGATCGGCGGCATCTATCGCCATGTCCGCAATCCGATGTATGTCGCCGTGCTGTCGATCATTCTCGGCCAGGCGCTGCTGTTTTCGAGCTGGTCGATCGCCGCGTACGCGGCAATCGCGGCGGCTGCCATGGTGACCTTCGTCAGGCTCTATGAGGAGCCGACGCTCGCCGGCCGCTATGGCGCCGAATACGAAGCCTACCGCCGCAACGTACCGGGCTGGCTGCCGCGGATTACACCTTGGAAAGAATAGGCTCTGACCTTGGATCAGAAGGACCAGCTTCTGGCCTTGGCGATGATGAAGTCGCGGAACACGTGCAGCTTGGCCTGGTTCTTCATCGCGTCGGGATAGGCGAAATAGGTGTCGAAGGACGGCACCTCGGTTTCCGGCAGCAGCTGCACCAGGCCGGAATCCTTGCTGATCACATAGTCCGGCAACATGGCGATGCCGGCACCGCCCTGCACGGCGCGTTTGATCGACAGGATGTCGTTGATCTGCAGTGACGGCACGCGCTGGCCACTCTCGAAATCGCCGACCGTCTCCAGCCAGTTCAACTCCGACAGATGCGACGGCACAGGCAGGCCGAAGGTGACGATGCGATGGCTTCTCAACTCTGCGATCGAGCCCGGCTTGCCGTGCTTGGCGACGTAGGAGGGCGCCGCGTAGAGATGGAAATGCACGGTGAACAGGCGGCGCTGGATCAAGTCCGGCTGTTGCGGCTGGCGCAGCCGGATGGCGCAATCGGCCTGGCGCATGGTGAGGTCGAGCTCCTCATTGGCAAGGATCAGCTGCAGGCTGACTTCGGGATAGAGTTCGATGAACTCCTGCACCCGCTCGGTCAGCCAGCCGGCGCCGAGGCCGACGGTCGTCGTTACCCTGAGCACGCCGGACGGCCGGTCCTTGGTCTCGGTCAGCCGCGACTTGATGGTTTCCAGCTTCATCAGCACGTCATGCGCCGTGCGGAACAGCATCTCGCCCTGTTCGGTCAGCACCAGGCCGCGTGCATGGCGGTTGAACAGAGGCACGCCGACATCGTGTTCGAGCGCGCTGACCTGCCTCGATATCGCCGATTGCGACAGATGCAGGGTCTCGGCCGCATGCGTAAACGACCCCGCTTCCGCCGCAGCGTGAAACACGCGTAGCTTGTCCCAGTCCAACGCCATGATTTCCCCTCGTTCCGGTTGGCGTTTGAATGAAAAATCAGGCTTTTACACGGCGCTTCTAAGCCGATTTTCTAACAGTTTTGCGAGCCGCCTATTCCGCTGCCTCGCGATGCACCTCGATGCCGGCCAGATATTTTTCCGCTTCGAGCGCGGCCATGCAGCCGAGCCCCGCCGCCGTCACCGCCTGCCGGTAGATATCGTCCGTCACGTCGCCGGCGGCGAAGACGCCAGGCACGTCGGTGCGCGTCGAATCCGGTGCTGTCCACAGATAGCCGTTCGGCTTCTGCTTCAGCTTGCCGGCGAACAGCTCGACCGCGGGCGCATGGCCGATGGCCACGAAGACGCCGTCGACCTTGAGGTGGCTCTCGGCACCGGTCACGGCATGCTTGAGCTTCAGCCCCTCGACCGAAGGCGGCAGCGGTGCCTTGCCGGGGCGCCCGGTGATCTCGTCGACGATCGTGTCCCAGATGACGCGGACATTGTCCTTCTTCAACAGCCGCTCACGCAGGATGCGCTCGGCACGGAAGTCCGAGCGCCTGTGGATGACGGTGACGCTCTTGGCGAGGTTGGACAGATAGAGCGCCTCCTCCACCGCCGAATTGCCGCCGCCGACCACCGCGACATCCTTGCCGCGATAGAAGAAGCCGTCGCAGGTGGCGCAGGCGGAAACGCCGAAGCCCATGAAGTCCTGCTCGGTCGGAAGGCCCAGCCACTTGGCCTGCGCGCCGGTGGCGATGATCAGCGCATCGGCCGTATAGGTCGTGCCGGAATCGCCCTTGGCGCGGAACGGCCGCACATTAAGGTCGACCTCGGTGATGATGTCGTTGATGATGTCGGTGCCGACATGCTCGGCCTGCTTGAGCATCTGCTCCATCAGCCACGGCCCCTGGATCGGATCGGCGAAGCCGGGATAGTTTTCGACATCCGTGGTGATCATCAGCTGGCCGCCCTGCTGCAGGCCGGCGACGAGCATCGGCTTCAGCATCGCACGCGCGGCATAGACCGCCGCCGTATAGCCGGCCGGACCGGAACCGATGATGAGAACGGGCGCATGCTTGGTGATCATCTGGAGCCTCTGCGGGGCGGACACGGGTGTGCCTTGGAAAAAGACGTGGAATATCGCGCTTAATGTAAGGGCTGCCAGCCACGCCAGCAAGACGAACGGACCGTCGTCCCCGGAAAGCTTCGGCCCATGCGGATATTCGCGCGACGAGCGCTTTCGTTACCTCTCTAAAATCGCGTCGACGAGGGCTGGCTTCGCCACAAAAGTCGTTTAATTACAAAATCGCGAAAGATTCTTGCGCCACCGATCATCGAGAACCCCAATGCCCCTCAAGGCCGACCTTGACGCCATCGACTGGAAGATCCTGCGCGAGCTTCAGTCGGACGGGCGCATGACCAATGTCGAGCTCTCGAACCGCGTCGGCATTTCCGCACCGCCCTGCCTGCGCCGGGTCAAGCGGCTGGAGGAAGCCGGCATCATCCGCGGCTATCGCGCGCTGCTCAACGCGCCTGCGCTCGGGCTCGATGTCGTCGCCTTTTGCCTGGTCGGGCTGCATCACCAGGCCGATGCCGAACTGCGCATTTTCGCCGAGCGCACGCGCGGCTGGCCGATCGTGCGCGATGCCTGGATGGTGTCGGGCGAGTCTGACTTCCTGCTGCATTGCGTGGCCAGCGACCTCGGCAGCTTCCAGACCTTCGTCATCGAGGAACTGACCTCGACGCCGAACGTCGACACGGTGCGCACGGCGCTCACCATCCGCCGCGTCAAGGATGAGGGTTTGGTGTCGTTCGAACGCCCCTGAGGCCAGGCGAACGCCCGTGCGCTGGGCGAATTCCTTGCGTTCGCCACATCGGCGCCGCGTTGGTATTCGAAAGACGCCGGTATGCAAGGCTGAACGGCTCTGCCGGACTTCACTGCTCGACTGGGCGCTTGACTGGTTTCTCAAGCAATTCCAGGAAGGGTGTGTAACGGTTTTCCGCCCGGAATTGCTTGAGAACAGATGGCACGAGCAGCGTGAATTCCGAGATACTCCGCCATGGGAAGGGGACCATGACCCGTTTTGCAAGTCCGGTCTCGGCGCTCATCATCTGCGTGAACGAGGCCGACATGATCGGCCCGTGCCTGGAAAGCATCGATTTCTGTGCCGAGATCATCATCGTTGATTCCGGCTCGACGGATGGCACCGTCGAATGCATTGAAAGCTATATCGCAAAGGGCTATCCGATAACGCTGCTGCACAATGATTGGCCGGGCTTCCCCCGCCAACGGCAATTCGCGCTCGACCACGCCAACCAGCCCTGGTGTCTTTCGATCGACCCGGACGAGCGCGTCGACGACCGGTTGCGGCAGTCGATCGTGGCCATCACCCAGGCGGCCGGGGGCAAGGCCAGCGGATGGTACATGCGCCGCCGCGACTGGCTGAAGGGCTACGGCTATGCCCATCGCTGGGTGCTGCACAACAGGCTGCTCAGGCTTTTCCGCAGGGAAGGCGCCACCATGGATCTCACCGCGCGGGTGCATGAATCCGTTCGCGTGCCGGGCGAGACCGACACGATCGAAGACGGTGTCCTGCTGCATCGCCGTGAAATATCGGTCGAGGAGGATCTTGCCAGGGCCAATGCCTATTCCGGCCTCAAGGCGGTCACGCTGGTCGAGAAAGGCAAGAAGCCCGGCCTGGTGCGGCTGGTGCTATCGCCGTTCGGCAATTTCCTCAAATTCTACCTGGCCAAGCGCTACTTCCTGTGCGGCCGCCATGGCTTCGTCTACTCGATGTCGGTGATGATCTATTCCTTCGCCACCGAGGCCAAGCTCTACGAAGCCTCGCAACGCAACGACCAAGCGTAGGCCCTACGATCCGAGCGCGTCGATGGCGGCGAGCAGGCCGCCGAGATCGTGGTCGTCATGCAAGCGCCTGATAGCGAACCCGGGCTGAAGTGCCGCCTCACCATCGACCAGCCACCCCTGCGCAAGGCCCGCACATTGGCCCGCCTGCATGTCGGCCAGCTTGTCGCCGACCATCAGGGAGCGCTGGAGGTCAAGATCAAGGCGCCTGCCCGCCTCGATCAGCATGCCCGGATTGGGCTTGCGCATCGGATGATCGGCTACAGCGAGAGGCCCGACGCCCGCCTCGTGATAGGCGCAGGCCAGCACCATGTCGACGGACACGCCCTGCCCGCGCAGCAGGTCGAGCACGCGGCCGTTGACCGCTGCGAAAACGTCCCAGCCGAAATAGCCGCGCGCAATGCCGGACTGGTTGGTGACCATGACGACCGGAATTCCCGCCCGGTTGGCGGCGGCGATTGCCGGCAGCATCTGCGGCCTCAGCTCGATCTCGGCCGGATCGCTGGGATAGTCCGTGTCGACATTGATGGTGCCGTCGCGGTCCAGGAACAGCGCCGGCGACCGTGCCGGGAAAACCCGGCCGCCGATCCGCTCCACCCACAGGCCCGGTTCGGTCAATGGGTGCGGCTTCCCGATCCTGTCAGCCATTCGACAGGCGCGCTTCGACCACCTCGCACAGATAATGATAGAGGCACAAATGGCCCTGCTGGATGATCGGCGTCGAGGTCGAGGGTACGTTGAGCAGGATGTCGGTGAGCGGCTTCAGCTTGCCGCCGGTATCGCCGGTCAGGCTGACCACCGTCATATCCATCATGCGCGCCTGTTCGGCCGCGGCGAGAATGCTCGGCGAATTGCCGCTGGTCGAGATCGCCAAAAGCACGCCGCCTGCAGCGCCATGCGCTTCGACCTGGCGCGAAAACACCGTGTCGAAGCCGTAATCATTGCCCCAGGCGGTCAGCATCCCGGCGTTCGCCGGCAGCGCAATCACATTGTAGGCCTTGCGCTCCTTCAGGAAGCGGCCGACCAGTTCAGTGGCGATATGGATGGCGTCGCTGGCCGAGCCGCCATTGCCGCAGACCAGCAATGCCTTTCCAGAGGAAAGCGCCGACACGACAGCGCTCACCGCACGTTCCATCTCGCTGGTCAAATCCCGCTCGACCGTGGCAGTGATGGCGGCCGCCGAGCGGACCAGATAATCGTTCAATTCGGACATGAGATCCCTCAGTTGGTGGCGCTGCCGGCGCGTAGTTTGCCGATGGTGCCAGTGGTGCTCTTGCCGGCGACCAGGTCGACCAGCACGACGCGGCCGCCCGCCTTCTGCACCACATCGGCGCCGACCACGGTGTCGATCGTGTAGTCGGCGCCCTTCACCAGTATGTCGGGCAGAAGCGCCTCGATCAGCGCCAAAGGCGTATCCTCCTCGAACACCACCACGGCATCGACCGAGGCGAGCGCGGCGAGCACGCAGGCGCGATCATGCTGGTCGTTGACCGGGCGGCCCGGCCCTTTCAGCCGCCGCACCGAGGCATCGCTGTTCAACCCCAGCACCAGCCGGTCGCACTGGCTGCGCGCCGCGTGCAGCAGGCTGACATGGCCAGCATGCAGGATATCGAAGCAGCCATTGGTGAAGCCGACGCTCAGACCTTCCGCCTTCCATCCCGCCACCATGCGCGCGGCCGAAGTAACGTCAAGGATGGCGTCCTTGTGCGCGGT
>NZ_JAPYKP010000109.1:0-20205 GCF_037179725.1 Mesorhizobium sp. Cs1321R2N1
CCCCCTTGGCGAACGACCTCGGCCCGTCCGGTCGCCCGGACTGATAGGCGTCGCGGACGGCAGCCTCGGTGCGCTCGCGCTCGGCTGCCTCCAGCGTGGTCATGTATTTGCCGAGCGGGCCCTCGCCGGCTGATATCGGCGCCCAATAGTCGGCGAAGTCCTGGTAATCCATGCGGATCATCAGCTCGGTTTCGGTCACGTCGGCCAGCCCCTGCTCCACGAAAGTCCGCTTCATTTCGCCGGGCTGCATCATCGGCTGGAAGCAATAGCGGCTGCGCAGCTGGCGGCCGCCTTCGCTGAGCGCGGCCACCGTGTCGATCATCATGCGCATGCCCGCCATGCCGCCGAGATGGTCCCACACCACGGCCGCGACCACGCCGCCCGGCCGCGTTACCCGGCGCATCTCGGCAACCGCCTTGCCGGCTTCCGGCACGAAGTGAAGCACCAGCAGCGCCAGCGCGCGGTCGAACGCATTGTCGGCAAACGGCAAGGCGGTGGCGTCCGCCTGCTTGATTTCGATGCGCGGATCGGTGTTGCGCCGCTTTGCCGCCTCGACGAAAACAGGCGAAAAGTCGATTGCCGTGATCGCAGCGAGCTCGGCGGATTTCGCCAGCTCGAAGGTCAGGCTGCCGGTGCCGCAGCCGACGTCGAGGATCTTTTCGCCGGGGGCAAGCCCGGCGAAATCGATGAATTTGGGCGCGAGCTTTCGGCTCCAGCGGCCCATGAGCTGCTCATAGCCGGACGCGTCATGAACGGTGAAACTCGATGTCATATGCCCTCTCCTGGCTGTGGGCGCAGGCTAGACTTCTATCAGGATGAAGCCAAGCGCGGGGAGCACGGTGGGACGGAGAAAAGGCCGGCGGTTATGCGGCGCCCTTGAATGTCGCCACGCTCTCCCGCTCCACCAGCGGGCACTCCAGCTTGGTGATGGGATAGCGCCCCCTGCCCACCTGCGCCGGCGCTTCCAGCTGCTCGATCGCCCATTGGCCCATCGCCATATGCGGCAGGATCGAGGTGGTCAGCGGCGGGAACAGATGCCGGGCGATTTCCTCGTCGTCGTAGCCGACCACCGAAATGTCGGCGGGAATGTGCAGGCCGGCTTCCTTCAGCGCTTCGTAGCAGCCGATCGCCGTGCGGTCGTTCTGACAGAAGATGGCGGACGGGCGGTCCTTCAGGGCCAGCAGCTTCACCGTCGCGGCGTAGCCGGCGCTGGCCGACCAGTCGCCCTCCACCACCAGTTCGGGGTCGAACGGGATGTCGGCGGTGGCGAGCGCGCGGCGGTAGCCTTTCAGGCGGTCCTGCGCCGCCTGCATCCAGGGTTCGCCCGTGATGGTGGCGATGCGGCGGTGGCCGTGACTGATCAGGTGCCGCGTCGAGCTCTGGCCGCCGGCGATCTCGGAGGGCACCACGGCCGGGAAGGCATAGTCCGACGTGTAGCAGTTGAGCAGGATGACCGGGATGTCGAGGCCGTAGAGGAAGTCCGGCGCCGTGATCTCGCGGGTGAAGATGGTCATGTAGATCAGCGCCGAAATGCCCCGCCTAGTCAGCGCCTGTATGGCGCGCGGCTCCATCACGGCATCGCCCATGGTCTGCGCCACCAAAAGCACGTTGCCGGCATTCCACGAGGCCTGCCGCGCGCCCTCGATGGCCACGACCGCCTCCGGGCTGGTGGCGAGCTGGTCGACGGCAAAGCCGATCACGCCGTCGAGCCCATCAAAGGCGGGTCCGTCAAAGGCGGCGCCCTCGAAAGCTGCGACCGGATTGCTGAGCGCCGAAAAGGCGGGGGCGCTGTAGCCGAGCGCCCGCGCCGCCTCGATCACCCGCTCGCGGGTCTGCTGCGACAGGCGAATGCCCGGCGAATTGTTGAGCACGAAGGAGACCGTCGCCTGCGAACAGCCGGCGGCGCGCGCAATGTCGGTCATGGTGACGCGGCCCTTGGGCTTTGCCGCCGCCTTGCGGCGCTTCCCAATGGTCCGGTCCATCGTCTCGCTCATGCCGCCCCCAAATCCCCAGCCTGTCCAGCCGCGGCCCGCCGGGCCGACAAGATGACGTGACGCTTCCAGTCCAAGGGGGCATCGGCCGAACTAATAACTATTATCATCCTCGCGACCCATCCCGTCTGCAAGCTCAAGCCTCGCAAAGTCCGAAGATCGTGCGGCTTCGGCTCCGTGCGGCTAAGGATCGACGCGTCGGCAAATCGGTCCTTGCTAATAGTGTTTACTAATACAAGGATGCACTGTACCGTCAATCCATCGCATCCGGCCCGGTCGGGTCCAGGTGTGGTGGGAGCATCTGTGAATGGCCCGATGGCGAGCGGTATTTGCCTCCGCTAACTTTGTCTCGCATATGTGATATGTCAGACAAATCGGACTATTTACGAATGAAGAATGGTTGTCTAAAGTCCGTGGCCGTGGCTGGGAACGACGCCAGTCTTTTCAGTGACGGGAACCCTTGGGGAGGAGGGGCGTCCAAGCCGCAAACGGCAATTCCAGTATGCAAGACATTCCAGTGAGCAAGACAATCCAGTGAGCTAGTCCGGTCAGTCCTGCGACTGACCAAAACGGGAGGTTGAATATGAAATCCTTGATACGCAATGCATCCGTGGCCGCCGCGGCCCTGGTTGTCGGCCTGACGGCGACGGCTATCGCGCGCGCCGACGACAAGCCGACGCTGGCCTTCGTCGTCAACGGCGCTTCCGATTTCTGGAAAGCGGCCGAAGCCGGCGTCAAGAAGGCGCAGGGCGAACTGCCCGACTACACGCTCGAACTCAAATATCCCGAACAATCCTCGGTCGCCATCCAGCAGCGGCTGATGGACGATCTGGTGACCGCCGGCGTCAAGGGCATCATGGTCTCGGCCGTGGATCCCAAGACCTCGACCGATGGCCTGAACAAGATCGCCTCGCAAACGGCGCTGTTCACCACCGACAGCGATGCTCCGCAAACCAAGCGCGTCGCCTATATCGGCTCGTCCAATGTCGACGCCGGCAAGCAGGCGGCCGAAATCGCCAAGAAGGCGATGCCGGACGGCGGCAAGTGCCTGGGCTTCGTCGGCCTGCTCGGCGCCGACAATGCCAAGGAACGTATCCAGGGCATGAAGGACGGCCTCGCCGGCACCAAGATCGAGCTCGTCGACGTGCGCGGCGACGACATCGACCAGGCGCGCGCCAAGAAGAATGTCGAGGACGCGCTGGTCGCCAGCCCCGACGTCACCTGCATGGTCGGCTTCTACTCCTACAACACGCCGCGCATCTATGAAGCGCTGCGCGACGCCGGCAAGCTCGGCTCGATCACCGTCGTCGGCTTCGATGACGATCCGATCACGCTGGGCGGCGTCAAGGAAGGCACCATTGCCGCCACCGTCGTGCAGCAGCCCTTCGAATGGGCCTATCAGGGCATGAAGCTGATGGCCGCCTACCTCAAGGGCGACAAATCGGGCATCCCGGCCAACGGCCTGATCATCATCCCGACCAAGATCATCGGCAAGGATGATGTCGACGCCTATGCCGCCAATCTCAAGGCGATGTCTGGAAACTAAGACTACACCCGGTTCAGCCGGCTCAACCCGCTTGAGCCGGCTGTTCGCATTGACGAACCCTGCCGGGATCGTCAGTCTGCAGATCGGGCCGTTTTGGCCCACCGGCTGCTGTCAGGCATGATGAACTATTCCGACACATCCATCGCGGCGACCACTCCGTTCCTCAGCCTGGAGAACGTGCGCAAGACCTATCCGGGCGTCGTGGCGCTCGACGGGTTTTCCATGGAGGTCAGGCCGGGCGAGGTCATCGGCCTGGTCGGCGAGAACGGCGCGGGCAAGTCGACGCTGATGAAGATCCTCGGCGGCGTAACCACGCCGGATACCGGCACCATCACCGTCGACGGCACCGCCCATAAGGACCTGACGGTCGAAGGCAGCCTGGGTTCAGGCATCGCCTTCGTCCACCAGGAACTCAACCTGTTCGAAAACCTCGATGTCGCCGCCAACATTTTCTTCGGCCGCGAACCGCTGCGCGCCGGGCCGCTGAGGCTGGTCGACCGCGCGAAACTGCGCGAAATGGTGGCGCCGCTGCTGAAGCGCGTCGGCGCCAATTTCTCAGCCGACACACAGGTCGCGGACCTGTCGCTTGCGCAGCAGCAGATGGTCGAGATCGCCAAGGCGCTGTCGATCAAGGCCAGGCTGGTCATCCTCGACGAGCCGACATCGAGCCTGCCGCTCGCCGAGACCGACAAGCTGCTCGACGTCATCAAGGCGCTGAAGGCCGACGGCATCAGCGTCATCTTCATCTCGCACCGCCTGCACGAGATCGAGCGCGTCGCCGACCGGGTCGTCGTGCTGCGCGACGGCATGCTGGCCGGCACGCTTGGCAAGCGCGACATCAACCACGACCAGATGGTCAAGCTGATGATCGGCCGCATGCTGAAGGAACGTGAAAAGGCCTCCGAGGCGGGGCGGGCGCCAGGCGCCGTGGCGCTGTCGGCCAAGGCGGTCCGTACCCCCACCTATCCCAGCCGGCCGGTCGATCTCGACGTCAGGCGCGGCGAAATCCTTGGTCTCGCCGGCCTCGTCGGCTCCGGCCGCACCGAACTGGCGCGGGTGTTCTTCGGCATCGAAGCCAGCCTTGGCGGCACGCTGGAACTCAACGGCAAGCCGCTGGCGCTGGCGAGTGCCGCCGATGCCGTCGCGCAAGGCATTTTCCTCGTGCCGGAAGACCGCAAGCTGACCGGCATCCTGCTCGACCTGTCGATCGCCCAGAATATTTCACTCCCCAATTTGCCGGCGCATGCCAGGCGCTCGCTGGTCTCCAACAGCGCGGAAGCCGCTACCGCCGAGAAGCAAAAGAAGAATCTCGGCATCAAGGCGCCTTCGGTGCAGACGCGCACCGGCACGCTGTCGGGCGGCAACCAGCAAAAAGTCGTGCTCGGCAAATGGCTCGCCATGAACCCGAAGGTGATGATCCTCGACGAGCCGACGCGCGGCATCGACATCGGCGCCAAGGCGGAGATTTACGGGCTGATGCGGGCGCTGGCGGACGCCGGCGTGGCCGTGCTGATGATCTCCAGCGACATGGAAGAGGTGATCGGCGTCTCCGATCGCATCGCCGTCATGCATGAGGGCCAGATCTCGGGCATTCTCGACAAGGATCAGTTCAGCCAGGAAAACGTGCTTTTGCTGGCGGTGGGCAAGTCGGCAAACTAATGCATGCCGCGCAAAAGTGACCTCGGTTTTGCGGCAACGGCATGCATAAACAAAGAGCTGAAGCGCGCGACGCGCTTTAGCTAAGCGGAGACGACGATGACAAAGAAAGATCTCGGCCTGCTGATCCTGATCCTGGTGGTCGGAGCGATCGTTGCCATCATCAATCCGCGCTTCCTCCTGCCGATCAATCTCGCCAACACCTCGAACCTCATCGGTCTGTTTGGTATCCTGTCGATAGGGCAGGCCTTCGTCATCATCACCGGCGGCATCGAGCTGTCCGTCGGCTCCGTCGTCGCGTTGCTCGGGACGCTGTTCATCGACTTCATCGCCGTGCGCGGCATGGGATGGCCGATCGCCTTCGTGCTGATCCTGGTGCTCGGCGCCATCATCGGGCTGGCGCATGGCTGGCTGATCACGCGGCTCAAGCTGCAGCCCTTCGTCGTCACCTTGTGCGGCCTGTTGATCTATCGCGGCGTCGCGCGCTTCTACACCGCCGACGGCACGGCGGGCTTCGCCTTCGGCCAGAATTTCCCAACGCTCGAATTCCTGACCGCCGGCCGCTCGTATGGCGTGCCGAACTCCTTCTTCGCGCTGATCGTCATCGCCATCGTCATGTGGGTGGTGCTGCACCGCTCGGTGTTCGGGCGCTATCTCTACGCCATCGGCAAGAACGAGGAGGCGGCGAAATATTCCGGCATTCGCACCGGCCGCGTCGTCATGGCGGCTTACGTCATCTGCGGCGTGCTCACCGCGCTGTCGGCGATCTATTTCGCCATGTATACGCGCTCGATCTCGCCGGCCAGCCACGGCCAGTTCTACGAGCTCTACGCCATTGCGGCCGCCGTGCTCGGCGGCTTCTCGCTGCGCGGCGGCGAGGGCTCGCTGATCGGCGTCATCCTCGGCACGGTGCTGCTGCAGGAATTGCAGAACCTGGTCAACCTGCTCGGCATTCCCTCCTCGCTCAACTTCGCGGTGATGGGTGGCGTCATCCTCATCGGCGTGCTGGTCGACCAGCAATGGGGCGTGTTCCGGGCCCGCCGGCGGATGGTCGATGCCGCCCGCAAGGGCGCGATCGGCGCGGCGGCGGAATAACGCCCGCCCGCCAGCGTGGTGCTTGTCCCTGTGGAAAGAAGTAGCATACCCGCGCTGCGGGGAGCCGAGGGGCTGGCGTGCCTTCATGGCCACCGTCGGGTCATCCCGCCCATGCGGCCTTGACTTAACTACCTGCTGCCCTCGCGCGCGGCGCGGCGAACGCTTTGCAAAAGGATGGCAAGGCAGCCGACCAGCAGCAGCCCACCGCCAAGCAGCGGTGGCAGTGCGAGCAGCTTTACCCCTGCGGTAACGGCGACCACCAGGACCAGCGCCAGCAGCGCCAGATTGCCGTCATCGACGAACATGCCGAAGAATTCCCTGGCGACGAGACGAAGGACGTTCATCGGGCGAGCCCTCCGGCTGCTGTCGGACGGGTGCCGCGCAGCCAGCGCACCATGGCGAAGGACGCCATCGCGACGATGGCGAAGATGGCGAGCAGGGCAAGATCGGCGCCCGGCCAGTCGGCGCCGATCCCCTCGCCGGTCCAGAAGATGCCGAAGCTGGTCAGCATCAGCCCGACCACGAATTTCAGCGCATTCTCGGGCACGCGCGCCAGCGGCCGGTGAACCGCCAGACCGACAAGCATCACCAGGATGAAAGCGGCCAGCGCGCCCATGCTGGCGTAAAATGTCTGTCCATGCGCGGCGCCGACGGCGATGACGATGAACACCACCTCGACGCCCTCGAGCAGCACCGCCTTGAAGGAGGCCAGTCCGGCGAGGTAGTCGGCGCGCCGGTCGTCGGCCTGCCGGTGCAGCGCCGCGGTTTCCTTGGCGAAGGCCGCCTCCTCGTCATGCAGGGCGATGACGCCGACGCTGCGCAGGATGGCCTTTCGCAGCCAGCGCATGCCGAACAGGATCAGCAGCACCCCGACAGCGAACTGCAGCGTCGTGATCGGCACCAGCGCCAGCAGCGGCCCGAACGCCAGCACCAGGGCCGCCAGCAGCGCCAGCGCCAGCGCGGCGCCCGCTAGTGCCGGACGCCAGCTGCGTGTCACCCCGACCGCCAGCACGATGGTGAAGGCTTCGACGACCTCGACCAGGGATGCGAGAAATGCCGCCGTGACTGTCGAGAGGATGGGTGTCAGTGTCTGCATCAAGGCTTCCTGTCTGGCTCGACCGTGATCCCCGGGGCGAATTCCCGGATCGTAACGCAGAATCACCCTATGCGGCCAGCATCCCCAAGCGTTCCGGCGGCAGCGCAAGCAAACGGGTGAAGCGGGCCCGGCTCTAGATCAGGCCCGACATGTCGGAAAAGGCCATCGCCTTGCGCAGCAGCTCGGCGAAGCGCTCGCCGGCCACCTCGCGCGGGCCGCTATTGTCGAGCGACGTGACGCCCGGACCGGACAAGGTCACATTGGCGCTGCGCGCCAGCCGCGCCAGCACTTCGCCGCGCGACTCGCGGCCGCGCATCGCCAGCCGTTCCGCCAGCACCTCGGGCGAAGCGGTGATCTCGACGATTGCCAGATTGGCATAGCGTTCGCGCAAGGTGGGGATGATCGCGCGCGACACGTTGGCCACGGCGACGTGGCCATTGGAGACGGACCAGTCGACATCGGCAGGCAGGCCATAGCGCAGCCCATGCGCTTCCCAGGAGATGGCGAAGGCGCCGTCGGCATCGGCCTCGGCGAAGGCGGCGTCGGCCAGCGTGTCGTGATCCTCGCTCGCCGCGTCGCTCGGCCTGGTGATGACGCGGCGCACGAACTCCAGCTGCGTCTCGTCGGCGAAAAGCGCCTTGGCATAGCCGATCACCGTGTCCTTGCCGGCACCGCTCGGGCCCACGACAGCGACAAAGACGCCGTGACGGATCGGAAAGGTTTCGGCGGACAGTTCGCGCTCGATCGAGGCCGACACCATCATGCCACCCGGCGTCCCTGCCGCCAGACGGTGCGTACGACCGGAACATGATCGTCGACGCGCACGCGCACCAGATCGGCGCGGCGTCCCTGCTCGACGACACCGCGGTCGTCAAGGCCGACGGCCTGCGCCGGGTTCTTCGAAACCATGGCGACGGCCTGCGGCAGCGAAATGCCTTCGACCATGTCACCGAGGAAGAAGGCCGACTGGATCAGGCTGAAGGGGATGTAATCGGAGGACAGGATGTCGAGCAGACCGTCGCTGGCCAAGGTGCGGGCCGAAACATTGCCCGAGTGCGAGGCGCCGCGCATGACATTGGGCGCGCCCATCAGCACGCCGAGCCCGGCGGCCTTCGAGGCCCGCGCCGCTTCCTCGGTGGTCGGGAACTCGGCCACCCGCACACCCTGCTCGATGGCCTCGTCGACATGGGCCGACGTGGCGTCGTCGTGGCTGGCGAGCACGATGCCGCGCTCCTGGCAGGCGGCGGCGATGAAGACGCGGTTCGGTCCGGAGTTGCGTGCCGATTCGTCCATCCGCTTCTCGCAGAATTTCTGGAAGTCGCGATCCGAGAGTTTCAGCTTGCGCTGGTAGTAGTAGGCATAGGTTTCCAGATTGACGAACTGGCGCTGGCCCGGCGCATGGTCCATCAGCGATGCCAGCCTGACCCGCTCGTCGCCGTCGAAATTGGCGAATGCGTTGAGGCAATCCGGCGCTGAAACCTCGCAGCGAAGATGCAGGAAGTGATCGGCCCGCAGACGATCCTGCGCAACGCTGTCCTCGATCGCATCGGCCAGCTTGCGGATGTCGTCCAATGTCAGGTCGGCGTCTTCGTCCATGCCGACGCGGAGCGCGTCGAGCACGGTGGTAATGCCGGCGGTCGCGACCTGCGCGTCATGGGCAAGCACCGCCGCGATCGGGTTCCAGCGCACTTTCGGGCGCGGCGCGTAATGGCCTTCGAGATGATCGGTGTGGAGTTCGACCAGCCCGGGAATGATATAGTCGCCGCCCATGTCCTCGCCGATGCGGCCAGTGCCAGCATCGATGCCGGCGATAAAGCCGTCGCGCAGCACCAGCGAACCTTCGACGATCTCGTCGGCAAGAACGATGCGGGCGTTGGAAAGAACAGTTTCGACGGTCATTGCGGGTAGTCCTTGGTTCTTGCAGTCGGGTTCGTTCAGGC
Source organism: Mesorhizobium sp. Cs1321R2N1 (assembly GCF_037179725.1). Taxonomy (NCBI): domain Bacteria; kingdom Pseudomonadati; phylum Pseudomonadota; class Alphaproteobacteria; order Hyphomicrobiales; family Phyllobacteriaceae; genus Mesorhizobium; species Mesorhizobium sp. Cs1321R2N1. The sequence goes on from NZ_JAPYKP010000109.1 coordinate 9,325, forward strand.
GATTTTCCGGGCCGGGCGGCGTCCGAGCGCGTGCTGGGAAAGCGCCATGAACGGCGCACCGGGTTCGGGTTCGACAAACAACGTCAGCGCATCCACCAGCACGGGCTGGCGCAACACATCGGCGAAAAGGCTGTCGATCGCCGCGCGCAGACGAGGGCTTTCCTGCGGTCCGGCCCGGCCGGACAGGGTCATGTGGAAGCGGAAGGTGTCGAAGACATAGGGGTAACCCCATTGGCAGAGATTGCGAAACTCGGCCGGCTTCAGCGAATCCGGACTGCGCCGCTCGATCTCGGCCTCGCTCAACGGAGCGCGAAACCGGTCGAAATCGCGCACGACGTCGTCGGCGAAGCGGTTGAGCGGAGGCAGCGGACCATCCGGCACAAGCGCGAAGAAGCCGTCGATCTGGCTGACGACAAGGTGCGGGACCGTCACGACCGGCGTTGCTTCGGCAAAACGGTCGAGCGCCGCGCGCAGCGAAGCCTCGGTCTCTGTGGCAGCCAGGTAGAAGGGCGCTTTCAGCGTGGCGTGGAAACCATAGCGGCGCGCCGAAGCGGTGTGGAAGGCCACTTCCGCCGCCGACAGCTCGGCAACGGCCTCAACAGGCCTGGTCGCGGCACCAAACGGGTCGCGGCCCAGCCAGTTGGCGGCGATTCGCGCCAGCGGCTCGTCCTGCCGGGGAGTGAAATAAATGGCATAACGCATGGGAAGTCCTCGTTAAAGCGCGCCGCGTTTGAAGTGAGGGTGCGACGCGCTTTAAATCTTCATTTGGTGCATGTCGTCGTCCCAAAACCGCTACGCACTTTTGGGCGACGTGTACTAGAACCGTTGCCATAGGTGATTTCCATGACGGATTGACGAAGCTTTGAAGGGTTTTCGAAGGCAAATCGAGCCTCAGGGTCGTTAGCCGACGATTCTTCCAAGCTGGACCAATAGGTTCAGCCGGAACCGCAGAGCGGTCAGGCCTTCATCAACCATTCGTGCTCGGGCGCATTGTGGAATTTCCACGTCCGCTTCGGCCCGGCCATCACATTGAGATAATAGAGGTCATAGCCGTGGCAGGCGGCACAGGGATGATAGCCCCTGGGCACCAGCACCACGTCGCCGTCCTCGATCGCCATGGCTTCGTCCAGCGCGCGCCGGCCATCCTTGTCGGCGTCGGTATAGACGCGCTGGAAGGCAAAGCCCTGCGGCGGGTTGAGGCGGTGGTAGTAGGTCTCCTCGAGATAGGATTCAGCGGGCAGGTTGTCCTGGTCGTGCTTGTGCGGCGGGTAGCTCGACGTGTGGCCGCCGGGCGTGATGACCTCGACCACCAGCAATGAGTCGGCGGGCTGGCCTTCCGGCAGGATGTTGGTGACATAACGCGTGTTGGTGCCCTTGCCCCGCACCTCCTGGCCGAGATCGTCCGGTCCGATCACCCGGACCGGCAGGCCGCCGCCAAGGCCGGGCGCCGAGCACACGCCAAGTTCCAGCTCGGTATCGGCCGTCACCGACCAGTCCGATCCCTGCGGCACGTAGACGGACCACGGCTTGCCCTCGAAAGGCGACATGCGCTCGCCGAGCAGGCCGAGATCCTTGCCGGCGGCTGTCGCGGTACCCTTGCCGGTCACGAACACCAGGCAGACCTCACGGTCGTCCGTCTTTCCCGAGGCGCTTTCGCCTGGTTTCAGCCGATACAGGTCGAAACCGACATAAGTCCAGCCGGCGCTTTTCGGCGTCACATGCGCGACGCGGCCATGGCCCTTGTCGGCTTTGACGAGCAGTTTGGACATTTTGTCTCTCCTGTTCCAGTGGCTTGACGGGTTGCAGCTTGTCCAGGCCGACGATTTCACCGGTTGTTCAAAAGGATCATCGCAGACGCCTCAGATTGGCCGAGGCGCTGCAAGCTAATCGCCTACGCGACCAGTTCACTCCTTCGGTTCGGGCTCGGCCTCTTTTTCTTCAGCCGGCTTGTAGAGATAAAAAAACTGCCAGGCGCCGTAGCCGGCGAAACCGAGCGCGATCACGCCCCAGAACGGTGTGCCGGACGCGAATTCGATCACCGACCAGATCAGGCAGACCGCGACGACGGCGACGCGCCGCCAAAGCGGGCGGAAGAACGGGTGTTCATAATCTTTCATCGCGCCATCCGTAACTCAGCAATCTGTCCTCAGATAGACCGCGCGTCACCGTGAATCCAGCCTTCAGGCACTCGGAAAGCCTTGTGTCTCGACGGTGTAGCCGGCATCCGTCATCACCCGCATCAGCTCCTTGTAGCCGACCTGTGCCATCTTGAGCGGCGGGTTCTTCCTGGGATCCTGCTCAGCCTCGACCACGAACCAGCCTTCATAGCCATAATCGGCGAAGCGCTGCACGATGGCGCCAAAATCGAGCGAACCGTCGCCCGGCACGGTGAAGGCGCCGAGCGCCACGGCGTCGAGGAAGGACTGCTTCGTACGGTCGAGCTTGTCGATCACATCCATGCGCACGTCCTTCACATGGACATGGCTGATGCGCTTATGGTGGTTGTCGATTGCGCGCAGCACGTCGCCGCCGGCAAACGCGAGGTGTCCGGCATCGAGCAGCAGCGGGATGCCTTCGCCGGAATGGCGCATGAAGGCATCGAGCTCCGGCTCGGTCTCGACCACAGCCGCCATGTGATGGTGATAGGACAGCGGCATGCCTTGGTCGGCACACCATTCTCCGAATTCCGTCAGGCGCCGCGCGTAGGCTTTCATCTCGTCACTGGTGAGCTTCGGCTTGGTGGCGAGCGGCTTGGAGCGGTCGCCCTGGATCGAGCGGCCGACCTCGCCATAGACGATGCAAGGCGCGTCGACCGCCTTGAACAGGTCGATCATCGGCTGGATGCGGTTCTTGTTGGCAGCCATCTCCTCGTCCACCAGCGTGCCCGAGAACCAGCCGCCGCAGAGCGTCACGTCGGCGGCCTTCAGGATCGGCAGCATGATAGCGGGATCGTTGGGGAAGCGGCGGCCCATCTCCATGCCGGTGAAGCCGGCCGAGCGCGATTGGCGCAAGCATTCCTCCAGCGACACGTCATCGCTGAGTTCGGCAAGATCGTCGTTCCACCATGCAATGGGGGACATGCCCAGTTTGGCTTTCAAGTCGTCACTCCGGTGCTAAAAACAGTTCATTTCTTGTTCGTTGGCGTCGCCCCTCATCCGCCTGCCGGCACCTTCTCCCTGGAGAAGGGAGGAACCTCGGCGCCGACATCAATCGCCGATGGTCTGCATCTGCCGTTTCTCATCATAGGCCTTGCGCGCCGCGTTCACCTGGCTGCGCGCCGACACTTCCGGCACCGCCACGTCCCACCAATGGCCGCCGGCATCGGTGGAAACCAGCGGATCGGTGTCGATGACCAGCACGGTGGTGCGGTTGTTCTTCTTGGCCTTCTGCAGCGCGTTTTCCAGCTCGGCGATGGACGGCACCTTCTCGGCAATCGCCCCCATGCTCGCCGCGTGCGCGGCAAAGTCGATGTCGGGCAAAATATCGTGGCGCGAGTCTTTCAGGAGATTGTTGAAGTTGGCGCCGCCGGTCGCCATCTGCAGCCGGTTGATGCAGCCAAAACCCCTGTTGTCGAGCAGCACGATGGTGAGCTTGAGGCCAAGCATCACCGAGGTCGCGATCTCGGAGTTGAGCATCAGATAGGAGCCGTCGCCGATCATGACGACGACCTCTTCGTCGGACTTGGCCATCTTGGTGCCGAGCCCGCCGGCGATCTCGTAGCCCATGGTCGAGAAGCCGTATTCGGCATGGTAGGAGCCGGGCGCGCCCGCTTGCCAGAGCTTGTGCAATTCGCCGGGAAGGCCGCCTGCCGCGTGCAGCAGCGTCACGCCGGAGCCCATGGCGCGCTGCACGGCGCCGATCACCTGCGCATCGGAGGGGAAAGCGGCGTTGGTCGAGGCCGTCACCTTGGCCGCGTCGGCCTGCCAGGCTTTCTTGCCGGTGGCCGCATTGTCGGTCCAGGCGGCAGGCGCCTTCCAGCCTTGCAGCGCGGCGGCGAGTTCGGCGAGGCCTTCGGCCGCGTCGGCGACCAGCGGCAGCGCCCGGTGTTTGCCGGCATCGAAAGGCTGCACGTTGAGCCCGATGATGGTCTTGCCCGAATTCTTGAACAGCGCCCACGAGCCGGTGGTGAAATCCTGCAGCCGCGTGCCGATGGCAAGCACCACATCGGCCTCTTCCGCCAGCCGGTTGGCGGCCGAGGTGCCGGTGACGCCAACCGCCGCCATGTTGAGCTTGTGACCGTCCGGCAGCGAGGACTTGCCGCCTTGCGTCTCGCAGACCGGAATGCCCGCGCCTTGCGCGAATTTGGCCAGTTCATCGGAAGCCTGCGAATAGAGAACACCGCCGCCGGCAATGATCAATGGCTTCCTGGCGCCCTTGAGTGCCGCGACGGCGGCCGCCAGTTCGCCGCGGTCCGGACGCGGCCGCCGCTGGCGCCACACTCGCTCGGCAAAGAAGCTCTCGGGATAGTCATAGGCCTCGGCCTGTACATCCTGGCAGAGCGACAGCGTCACCGGGCCGCAATCGGCCGGGTCGGTCAGCACCTGCATGGCGCGATTGAGCGCCGGGATAATCTGTTCCGGCCGCGTGATGCGGTCGAAATAGCGCGACACCGACCGGAAGCAGTCGTTGACCGTCGCCGTGCCGTCGGAAAAATCCTCGGCCTGCTGCAGCACGGGGTCGGGAATGCGGTTGGCGAAGACATCGCCCGGCAAAAACAGGACGGGCAACCTGTTTACATGGGCAAGTGCTGCCGACGTCACCATGTTCAGCGCGCCGGGGCCGATCGAAGAGGTCGCGGCCATGAAGCGACGGCGGAAATTGGCCTTGCCATAGGCGATCGCCGCATGCGCCATCGCCTGTTCGTTATGGGCGCGAAAGGTCGGCAGTTGGTCGCGCACCTGATAGAGCGCCTCGCCGATGCCGGCGACATTGCCATGGCCGAAGATCGCCCATACGCCACCAAAAATCGGCACTTTTTTGCCGTCGATCTCGGTCATCTGGCGGGACAGGAAGCGGGTCAGCGCCTGCGCCATCGTCAGGCGTATTGTCTTGGTCATATCGGTTTTTCCTCCGCAGTCCTTATGCAGCGCCTTGTTATGCCGCCTTGCGGCCCCGCGCGGCAAGCCACGCTTCGGTCAGTTGTTCGAAGCGCGACGCCATGTCGGCGACAGCCTCCTCATCCGACATCTTGCCGGCCAGCCATTGTTCGGCGGCATGGACGAAGATGGTGCGGCCGACGGCAAAGCCTTTCACGATGGGCGCCTTGGCGGTGGCGGCGAACGCCGCTTCCAGTTCGTCCTGCGGCGCTTCCAGGCCAAGCAGTACGATGCCTCGGCACCAGGGATCGTGCTTCAGGATCACCGCCTCGATCCTGGCCCAGGCGCCGCTCGACGCCTGCGGTTCGAGCTTCCACCAGTCGGGCTTGATGCCGAGCGCATAGAGTTCCTCCAGCGCGCGCGGGATCGTCGTATCGTCGAGCTTGCCATGCTTGCCGGCGATGATCTCGATGAGAAGTTCCCGGCCGACTTTGCGCGCGGCCTCGAACAGCGCGCGCAGCTTCTGCTGCTGTTCTTCCTTCAAGGCCGCGGGATCGTCCGGATGGTAGAAGCACAGGCACTTGATGCAGTGATCGATCGGCCATTCGGTGAGCTGCGAGCCGATGTCCTGCGAGAATTCGAAGCGCAGCGGCCGCGAGCCCGGCAGTTCCACCGGGCGTCCAAGCCAGGCGAAGGGATGCCTGGCGAACTCGAACATCGCCTCGCGGCCATGTTTCTCGTCGATCAGCATGCCATAGCCGTCGCGGCCGGCGGCGACCTTGGCCGCTGCCTTGACCGCCAGCACCTTGAAGTCACGTATGCGCGCCGGATTGGCGCCGGTCTTGGCCGCTACATCCTCGAGCTGCACACGGTGATCGCAGGCGAGCGCCATCAGCGAGGGGACGTCGCGCCGGCGTGTCGTCGCCCAATGGATGTGGTTGATTGCCTCATCCTTGCGCAGCGCGCGATGCTTGCTGCCGTTCTTGAGGAAGAACTGCAGCTCCTCGAAGGTCGGATATTCCGGCGCGCAGAGCAGCCGCGACACAGCGAAGGCGCCGCACGCATTGGCCCAGGTCGCCGCCGTGGCAAGGCTTTCGCCGCCGAGCCAGCCACGCAGCAAGCCCGACATGAAGGCGTCACCGGCGCCCAGCACGTTGTAGATCTCGATCGGGAAACCCTCGCCGACGATGCCGTCCTCGAGATCGTCGCTGATCGGCCCGTCATAGACGATGCAGCCCATGGCGCCGCGCTTCAAGACGATGGTCGCCGAGGACAGGGAGCGGATCGTCTTCAGCGCGCTCAGGCAGTCGTCGGCGCCGGACGCGATCATGATCTCTTCCTCGGTGCCGACGATGAGGTCGCAATCGGGCAGCACCGTCTTCAACTGGGCCGAGACCCGGTCCGATTTGACATAACGCTCGAAACCTTCGGCATGACCGGCGAGACCCCACAGGTTCGGCCGATAGTCGATGTCGAAGACCACCTTGCCGCCCCTGGCCTTCATGATGCGGATGGCCTTGCGCTGGGCGGCGTCGCTGTTGGGGCGGGAAAAGTGCGTTCCGGTGACGACGATCGCGCGGGCCGAGGAAATAAACGCCTCGTCGATGTCCTCTTCGGCCAGCGCCATGTCGGCGCAGTCCGAACGGTAGAAGATCATCGGCGAAACGCCTTCGCTCTCGACCGAAAGCAGCACCAGCGCGGTCAGCCGCTCCTTATCGGTCTTCAGCCCGTCGACATTGACGCCTTCGCGCTTCAGCTGTTCGCGGATGAAGCGGCCCATCTGCTCGTCGCCGACACGCGTCAGCAGTGCCGAGCGCAGGCCGAGCCGCGCCGTGCCGACGGAAATGTTGGCCGGGCAGCCGCCGACCGACTTGGCGAATGAGGTGATGTCCTCAAGCCGCGAACCGATCTGCTGGCCATAGAGGTCGACGGACGCGCGGCCGATGGTGATGACGTCGAGCGGCGCCTGTCTTGCGTCCACGGCTTCGCTCATTGGAACCTCCCGTCGGTCTTGTCGTCATGGACAACATTGTTTGGGTAACACGCGCGAGCGGCAGCGTGGCGCCGGCAATATGAAATAATAATTCCAATCCATAGTCAATATGGAATGAGCATTCCCTGGGCTAAAATTGCCTTGATGGGATGCTCGATCAAGCCTTGCGCTTGCGAACAGCGTCGCGCCGCTTCTCGCCGACGCCGACGGTCAGCGCCATGGCCAGCGCCATCGTCGCCGACAGCGAGCGGAAGCCGGCGAAATCCGCCTCGGCAACCTCGAACCAGACCCTGGCGAACTGGGCGAGCGGCGAGAATGAGCTGTCGGTGATGGCAACGATCGGCACCCCTTGCTCGGCAATGGCGCGCGCCTCCTCGATCGTGGCCGGCGCGTAGGGCGAGAAGCTGATGGCGATGACGGCGTCCGCCGGCGTGGCGAAGCCGACCATCTCGGCATTCAGGCCGGCGGCCGATTCGATCAGCTGGTTGCGGATCTTCAGCTTACCGAGCGCATAGGCGATATAACTCGCCACGGGATAGGAGCGCCGCTTGGCCAAGACATAGATGGTCTGCGCCTTTGCCAGCAGCGAAATCGCGTCTTCCAGATGCGCGTCATCCAGCGTGCGGGAAATGTCGTTGAGCGAGGTGCTTGCAGCGGCGATGAAGCCGTCGAAGATCGCCCGGTGACCGGCGCCGCCCTCGGCCTTGGCGCGCAGCGCTTGCAGCCGCTCGTCATAGGAGGAGTTGCGCTCGCGCAGCCGCTCGCGGAACACCTGCTGCAGGCTGGTAAAACCGTCGAAACCGAGTTGCTGGGCAAAGCGGATCAGGGTCGAGGGCTGCACGCCGGCCGAAGCGGCGATGCTGGCGGCGGTGCCGAAGGCGATATCGTCGGGATTGTCGAGCGCATAGGCGGCGATCTGGGCGATGCGCTTGGGCAAGCTCTCGCGCCGATCCAGAATGGTGGCGCGCAGCGTCTCGAAGTCGCGAGGTACCTGTTCGTCCATCGTCGCTCTGTTCAGGCTGTCTGGAAGCTCTCTCTGCCCCATCATAGCGGGCCTGCGCAAGAACGCCATAAAAAATGAGGCAGACATTCCATTCCTGGAGAAAATGGACTAATTCATCCACGCAGCATTCATGGCAGCGGAGGAACGAAAAATGGTCGGCGTAGGTCTTATCGGCACGGGCTTCATGGGCAAATGCCACGCCATCGCGTGGAGCGCGGTCGGTGCGGTCTTTCCCGACGCGACCAAGCCAAGGCTCGTCCATCTCGGCGAGATCAACGAGGATCTCGCCAGGCGCAAGGCCGGCGAGTTCGGCTTCGCCAAGGCCTCCGGCGACTGGCGCGCCGTGGTCAATGATCCCGAAGTCGATATCGTCTCGCTCACCACGCCCAACCAGTTTCATCCGGAGATGGCCATCGCCGTCCTCGAAGCCGGCAAGCATCTGTGGTGCGAAAAGCCGATGGCCCCGAGCTTTGCCGAAGCCGAGGCGATGGCAGCCGCGGCCAAGAAATCAGGCAAGGTCGCGGCGCTTGGCTACAACTACATCCAGAGCCCGGCCATCCGTCACATCGGCGCGCTGCTCGACGAGAAGATCATCGGCGAGATCAACCATCTGCGCATCGAGATGGATGAGGATTTCATGGCCGATCCCGAGGCGCTGTTCTTCTGGAAGCACGAGGCGACTTCCGGCTACGGCGCGCTCGACGATTTCGCCGTGCATCCGCTGTCGCTGGTCACGGCGCTGTTCGGCCGCGTCGCCAGCGTCATCTGCGACATGGCCAAGCCCTATGCCGACCGCAAGCTGGCGGCCGGCGGGCGCCGCGCGGTCGAGACCTACGATATCGCCAGCGTGCTGATGCATCTGGAAAACGGCATTGCCGGGACGCTGCAGGTCAACCGCTCGGCCTGGGGCCGCAAGGGCCGCATCGCCATCCAGATCTTCGGCTCCAAGGGATCGATCCTGTTCGACCAGGAACGGATGAACGAATTCCAGCTCTACCTGACGTCGGACCGGCCGACCGAACAGGGCTATCGCACCATATTGGTGGCGCCGCAGCACAGGCCCTACGACCTTTTCGTACCGGCGCCCGGCCACAGCCTCGGCTTCAACGACCTCAAGATCATCGAATGCCATGAATTGCTGGTGCGGCTTGCCGGCAAGCCGGCCCGGCTCATCGCGTTCGCCGAAGGGCTGGAGATCGAGCGCACCGTGCATGCGATGGCGCGTTCTTATGAGGAAAAGCGCTGGGTGGATGTTAGGTAGAGGCATGTAGTTCGTCGACATGGGAGGTTGCCGACGGTCCATTCGCGTCGGCCGAAGCTTTCTCGATTTCGTCATCCTTGGGCGGTAATCACCGCCGGCGTTTCCCACCCATCGACCCACACCTTCCGCAACCTATCGCCTTCGCCCTTGAAGCTTAACCCGGTCGGCTGGCAATCCCCGATGCGGTCGCTGCGGAAATTGCGGATTGCCTGGCGCAGCTCGCACCAGGCGACGATGTTGGCGGTCTCGGCGTAATAGATCAGCGCGATCGGGCGGATCAGGCGCTCGGTGGCACGGCCGAGTTCGTCGCGGTAGGAAAGATCGAGCTTCTCCTCGTCGCGGATGGCGCGGCGCACCAGCGCAAGGTCGATCGTGCCGGCAGAGGGTGCGGCGAAGCCCCAGGCGTGCAACGCATTGGCCTCGAGCGTCTGGCGCAAGGGCGGCGGCACCGCGCCGGCGATCTTGGCGCTGACGCGCTTGGCCGCCTGCTTGAGTTCGTGGTCTCCGGTGCGCTCCAGCAGCGCCAGCGACAGCACGATCGCCTCCATCTCCTCGATCGAGAACATCAGCGGCGGCAGGTCGAAGCCGGGGCGCAGTATGTAGCCGATGCCACGGCCGCCCTCGATCGGGACACGCATGGCCTGCAGTGCCGCGATGTCGCGGTAGATCGAGCGTATCGTCACTTCCAGCTGCCCGGCAATCATTGCCGCCGTCACCGGCCGGCTGGCCAACCGCAGGATCTGAATGATCTCGAACAGGCGCGATGCCTTGCGCATTTTTCTCACCGGCTGCGATCACAACTGACACACCATCGTCAGTTGGCTCGATCTATAGGATCGCCCATCGGCTTGAAAATCAACAAATTCCTTGGCGGCACGCCGGCAGGAGGCGACAGGCAACTGACATGAGCTACGCGGAAAATCTCTGGCTTTTCTTTCTTCTCCTGTTCGGCATCATCGCCGTTCCAGGCATGGACATGCTGTTCGTGCTTGCCAATGCGCTAACCGGTGGGCGCGACAGGGGCCTGGCGGCGACGGGCGGCATCATGGTCGGTGGCATGGTGCACACGCTGAACGGCGCTGTTGGCGTCGGCCTGCTCATGCATTTCGTGCCGATCCTGTTCAAGCCACTGCTGCTTGCCGGCGCCGCCTATATGGCATTCATCGGCCTCACGCTGATGCGCAGTTCCATCACCGTCGGGCATGAGGGGCCTGCCGGCAGCCGCTCCGCATGGAAGGCGTTTCGCCAGGGTTTCGTGACCTGCCTGATCAATCCGAAGGCCTATCTCTTCGTCCTGGCCGTCTACCCGCAGTTCCTGAAACCGCACTACGGCCCGATCTGGATGCAAGCGACAATCATGGGCCTGCTGACCGTGCTGACGCAGGCCGCGATCTATGGCGGGCTCGCCATATCAGCCGGCCGCAGCCGCAAGCTGCTGGTCGCCAATCCGCGGGCGACAGCATTCGCCGGCCGGGCGGCCGGGCTGCTGCTGTTTGCGGTCTCCGCGTTCACCGCATGGGAAGGCTTGAGGGCGGCGTAATTCCGGTTGGCGCCGCCCTTATCACCATCGTATCAGGCTGCTCCTTGC
>NZ_JAPYKP010000110.1:0-20037 GCF_037179725.1 Mesorhizobium sp. Cs1321R2N1
GACCGAGCGGCCCATGTAGACGGCGACGGTAGCGCCGGAAATGGCGAGCTTGGCCCAATCCGGCAACGAATTGCCCTTGAGGTCGTGGCCGGTGGTGAACACCATCGACGACGACACACCGCGCAGCGTCAGCGGCAGTTCGAAATCGGCGGCAGCGGCGAAGGCCGCGGTGACGCCTGGAACCACCTCATAGGCGATGCCGGCGTCGCGAAGTGCTGCCATCTCCTCGCCGGCGCGGCCGAACACCAGCGGATCGCCCGATTTCAGCCGCACGACACGCTTGCCCTCACGGCCAAGCTCCACCAGCAACGCGTTGATCTCGGCTTGGCTCTTGGTATGGCAGCCCTTGCGCTTTCCGACCGGCAGGCGCTCGGCATCGCGGCGGCCCATGGCGACGACCGCCTCCGGTACCAGCGCGTCATGGACGATGACATCGGCCTCCATCAGCAGGCGATGCGCCCGCAGGGTGAGGAGGTCCTCGGCGCCGGGACCGGCGCCCACCAGGGCGATGTGGCCGTGAACGGGCGCGTCGGACAACAGCAGATCGGTGGCGGCTTCATGCGCCTGCGAAAAATCGCCGGCCTCGACGGCGCGCGCCGGCGCTCCGCCGAAGAAGTCACTCCAGAAACGGCGGCGCACATTGCCCCGGGGTAATCTCTCGGCGGCATTGCGGAACGACATTGCAAGCGCCGCCAGCGCGCCAAGCGACGGCGACAGCATGCGGTCGATGCGGCCACGCAGCATCTGTGCCAGTACCGGACCTGCACCTTCGGTGCCGATGGCAATGGCGACGGGTGCGCGGTTGACCAGCGCCGGAGTGAAGAAATCGCAGAGATCTGGCCGGTCGACGGCGTTAACGGGAATGCCCAGCCGGCGCGCGTCGGCGGCTACGCGGCGATCGAGCGCTTCGTCGCCGCTGGCGGCAAACACCATCACGGCGCCTTCGAGCTGCGAGGCATCATACGCGGCGGCCACATGCTTCGCGCTGGCTTCGGCGATGAAGGTCAACAACTCCGGCTCGGCATCTCTGGCGATGATGTGCAGAACGGCACTCGACTGGGCAATCAGCCGCGCCTTGGCCAGAGCCTCCTCGCCGCCGCCGACAATGGCTACGGCTTCGCCCTCGACCCGCAGGAAGACGGGAAAGGCGTTGAGCTTGGTGGTGGCTTGCGGCATGATAATAGCGATCCGGGACAGTTTCGCAGTTTTACGCCGAGGCGTAAAAAAGCAGAAGCAAAGCACTCGCGCATCCGGTGATGGCAGGCAATCGCTTTTTCGCAACCGCGAAGGGCAGGAGAAAAATATTCCACGCCCGTGCCCATGGGCACGCCGGGTCGCCGAAATCGGCCCTGATTTCAGGCGCTTTTAGCTGCCGGCGACCTGTCCCGCAAAACAGTTTTTTCTAATTTCTATTAATTTAGTAGATTAAAGCCGTCCGGTGGCGATTTCATGTTCAGCGCCCGGCCTGCACGGCTGTTCGGTGCGCCGCGTGGGTTGGAACGTTCACGGGCTGAAACGCGTTCCCGGTATAGCCACCACTCAACAAGGAGCGTCCTCATGAACACGATCAAACTGAAGCATGGCATTTGGGTTCTGGTGGCAGACGGTGAAAAGGCGCTCCTGCTCAAGAACGTCGGCGACACCAAGTTTCCCAACCTTGAAGTCGTGCATCTGATGGAACAGGAAAACCCGCCCACACGCGAACAGGGAAGCGACAGCCCCGGCCGGTACAATGACGGCCCATCCGTGCACCGCAGCGCGGTCGAGGAGACCGACTGGCACCGTATCGGCAAGGAACGCTTCGCCGAGGAGATTGCCGCCCGGCTCTACAAGCTTGCCCATAACGGCGAGTTCGACAGCATCGTGCTTGTCGCCCCCCCAGTGGTGCTCGGCGCCATGCGCAAGAAGCTGCATAAGGAGGTTGGTGACAAGGTGACGGCCGAAATCCCGAAGACCATGACCAACCACGGCATCCCCGAGATCGAGGCCCTGCTGCAGGCAGCCTGATCGCCGGCAACAAGGCGAATGCCATCGCGGGCTCAAACAGAACGGCGGCATCCCGGTCGCCGGTCCGGCATTTTTGTCGCCGCGCCGTCGCTTTTCGCACCTTGCGGGTTGCATCACCGTTGCCCCTTCCACCATATTGCGAAACAGGCGACGGCTCTCGGGCGCCGCATATCAGACATCGCTAGCTTGAAAGGCGCTCCATAGACAATGCCGCATGACACGCCCCTTATCGCCACCATCGTCGCCGGTCTGGGGCTGGCTTTTGTCTTCGGCGCTCTCGCCAATCGCTTCCGTATTCCCCCATTGGTCGGCTATCTCGTAGCCGGCGTTCTGGTCGGCCCGAACACGCCCGGTTTCGTCGCCGATGCAGGGCTTGCCAACGAATTGGCCGAAATCGGCGTCATTCTCCTGATGTTCGGTGTCGGCCTGCATTTCTCGCTCAAGGACCTTCTGTCAGTCCGCGCTATAGCCGTGCCTGGCGCCATCGTTCAGATTGGCTTTGCCACTGCGCTCGGCGCCGGGCTGTCCTGGATGCTCGGCTGGTCGATGGGCGCGGGCGTGGTGTTCGGCCTGGCGCTGTCGGTCGCCTCGACCGTTGTGCTGCTGCGCGCGCTTCAGGAACACCGCCTGATCGAGACCGAGCGCGGCCGCATCGCCGTCGGCTGGCTGATCGTCGAGGACCTGGCCATGGTGCTGGCGCTAGTGTTGCTGCCGGCGCTTGCCGGTGTACTCGGCGGCCAGGAACACGCCCCCAATGCCCATTCGGGCGACCTGCTGTCGCTGCCGGCCAGCTATGGCATATGGGGTGTCGTGGGCATCACGCTGGCCAAGGTCGCCGCCTTCGTCGTCGTCATGCTGGTGGTCGGCCGCCGGGTCATTCCCTGGATCCTGCACTACGTTGCCCATACCGGGTCGCGCGAACTGTTCCGTCTCTCGGTGCTCGCCATTGCGCTCGGCGTCGCCTTCGGCGCGGCAAAGCTGTTCGGCGTCTCGCTGGCGCTGGGCGCGTTCTTCGCCGGCATGATCATGAGCGAATCCGAGCTCAGCCACCGCGCGGCCGAAGAATCGCTGCCGCTGCGCGATGCCTTCTCGGTGCTGTTCTTCGTCTCCGTCGGCATGCTGTTCGATCCGTTCAGCCTGATCAGCAACGGCCTGCCGATCCTGGCGACGCTGGCCATCATTGTCATCGGCAAGTCGCTGGCGGCGTTCGTGATCGTCGTAGCCTTCGGCTATCCCCTGGCCACGGCCTTGATGATTTCGGCCAGCCTTGCCCAGATCGGCGAGTTCTCCTTCATCCTGGCCGAACTCGGCGTCGGGCTGAAACTTCTGCCCGAGCAAGGCCGCGATCTGATCCTGGCCGGCGCCATCCTGTCGATCGTGCTCAACCCGTTGATGTTCCTGGTTATCGACTGGATGAAGCCGTGGCTGGAGGCCCGCGCCATCAGGACGGCGCCACCAGCGGATACCAAGCCGGTCGGCCCGGCGACGGAACCGGGCCAGATGGCCTCGGTCGCCGCAACGTTGAGCAAGGAGGACGGCCCGCCGCCGACGACGACGCTTGCCGGTCATGCCATCCTGATCGGCTATGGCCGGGTCGGTGGCCTCGTCGGTGCCGCGCTGAAGGAAGCGGCACAGCCTTTCCTCGTCATCGACGATGCCGATAAGACGCTGGCGAGGCTGAAAGCAGACGGCATCGAAACCATCGCGGGTAATGCCGCCAATGCCGAAGTGTTCGCCGCGGCCAATCCTGAAGGCGCAAAGCGGCTGATCCTTGCCATCCCCAACGCCTTCGAGGCCGGCCAGATCGTGCTGCGGGCACGCGCCGCCAATCCCAACATCAATGTCATCGCCCGCGCCCATTCCGACGCCGAGGTCGAGCATCTGAAGGGACTCGGCGCCGATACCGTGATCATGGGCGAACGTGAGATCGCGCGCGGCATTGTCGAAGAGGTGCTTGGCCACGAGCCGCGGGTTTCTGAACCGTCCGCTGCCTGAGTCGACGCTACCCACAGGCGCGTTCAATCATGCCACGAATGCCGAGCCGCCATTTTGCGCGACACCGCCGAGATATTTTGCCGGGGGCTTGCCAAGCGCCTTCTTGAACATGGTGATGAAGGCGGTAACCGAGCTATAGCCGAGGTCGCCCGAGACTTGCTGCACGCTGGCACCGGACGCCAGCTCCCGAATGGCGACGATCAGGTGCAATTGCTGGCGCCAGCGCCCGAAGCTCAAGCCAGTCTCCTTGACGACGAGACGCGCCAGACTGCTTTCGCTGAGCGCGACGCGGTTGGCCCATTGTGCCAACGTACTGCGATCGGCAGGGTCTTGCGCCAGCGCCTCGGCGATCCGCCTCAAGCGCGGCTCGGATGAAATCGGCAGATGCAGCTGCTGGACAGGCATGCGCGGCAGTTCTGCAAGCAGGGTCTTGGTCAGGAGCTCATCCCTTGCCTGGTCGTCCTGCACGCTGTCGGACAGCTCGACGATCAGTTCGCGCAGCAGCGGCGAGATCGAAAGCGTGCAGCACCGGTCCGGCAATTCGGCGGCTCCCGGCTCGATATAGACGAAGAAGATCCGCGCGTTGGCCGTCGCGATGTTGCTGTGCTCGATGCCGCCCGGGATCCATACGCCGCAATGCGGCGGCACCATCCAAAGGCCGCTCGGAACGCGGCATGTGACGCCGCCTCCGAGCGCAAAGACGAGCTGGCCTTTGCGGTGCCAATGGGCGGGCACCTCCGCTCTGGTCTCGGTGACGTCGACACGCACGGCGATGGCTGGCGCCAGCACGTCATCGACATCGAAATTGACCCATGGGTAGCGAAGAGGCTGTCTCATGATTGACTGCTTTTAGCGATTAAATGCCATGATAGCTAAATTCTTCAAGCAGGGAAGTCGATAAGTTCCGGCCTCCAGCAAGAAGGTACGCACCCATGCTCGCCTTAGTCATATCTTCCGACAGCGCCTCGGGATTGAGGTTAGCCGAGGTCGAAGAACCTCGGCCCCTCGCGGACGAGGCGCTCGTCTCGGTCCACGCAACCTCGTTGAACCGGGGTGAACTGCGCTTGCTCACCATCCGTCCGAACGGCTGGACACCCGGCCAGGACATCGTCGGAATTGTCGAACGCGCGGCCGCCGATGGCTCCGGACCGATCACGGGCACCAGGGTCGCGGCTTTGGTCGACCAGGCCGGCTGGGCTGAACGGGTCGCCGTTTCAACAGACCGTCTCGCCGTCCTGCCGGATGAGGTCAGCTTCGCCTCGGCAGCCACGCTTCCGGTCGCCGGCACGACGGCGCTCAGGACTTTGCGCCACGGCGGTGACCTGGCCGGTCTAAAGGTCCTGATTACCGGTGCAAGCGGCGCCGTCGGTCGCTTCCAGATCCAGATCGCCCGCGAGCAGGGTGCGTCGGTGACCGCCATCGCCGCCGCCCGGCACCACGAGGATTTGCGTGAACTCGGAGCCGGGCAGATCGTGGATCGAGCAGGCCGAGGGGCCGTTTTCGCTGATCACCGAGTCGGTCGGCGGCGAAAGCCTCGCACACGCGATCGAACGCGTCGCCCCTGCCGGCACAATCGTCATGTTCGGCTCGAGCAGCGGTGAACTCACGCCGGTTGGGTTCCGTCAGTTCGTTCCGGGTCACGAAGGGGCGAGGCTCCAGACGTTCGCCTACTACACGTCCGGTTCAGCCATCGGCGCCGACATCGCCGCGCTGCTCGCCCTGGTCGCAGCTGGTCGGCTGGACACCCGCATTGCCTTGACCGTGCCATGGACGAACATCGGCCAAGCCCTGGACGCACTGCGACAGCGCAGCTTCAGCGGCAAGGCTGTCGTCACCATAGGCGGGTGAGCCGATCCTAGCCTGAAGTCGACCAGTTCATACGTGCTGGCCGCCATTGATGTGGATTTCCGAGCCGGTCACATAGGACGCCTGCCCGGAGCACAGGAAAAAGATGATGTCGGCGACCTCCGCCGTGGTGCCCAGGCGCCGAAGCGGAATGGTCTGGACGATCTTTTCCGTGCCCGGCGACAGGATCGCGGTGTCGATCTCGCCCGGCGCGATGGCGTTGACACGGATGCCGTGCGGACCGAAATCATGCGCCATCTCGCGCGTCAGCGAGCCGAGTGCGGCCTTCGACGTCGCATAGGCGGTGCCGGCGAAGGGATGCACGCGGGTGCCGGCGATCGAGGTCACATTGACGATCGAGCCCTTGGCCGCCGCCAATTCCTTGAACAGGCCGCGCGCCAGCATGATAGGCGCGAAGAAATTGACCTGGAACACGTCGCGCCAGACATGCATCGGCGTGTCGATCGAGTCCATCCGGCTGTTGCCATCCTTGAGCTTGGGCGAAATGCCGGCATTGTTGACCAGCGCGTGCAACTGCCCGCCATGCGCTTCGAGCCGATGACGGATCTCGGATACCGCAATACCGACATCTTCCTGATCGGCGAGGTCGACCTTGATGTGGTCCTCTGGACCGGCCGGCCACGGGCAGTCCTCGGCAAAGGCCTGGCGCGAGCAGGTGATGACCCGCCAGCCTTCACGCGAAAAGCGCTTCACCGTGGCATGGCCGATACCGCGGCTGGCGCCGGTCAGCACGATGGTTTTTCTGGTGTCTGTCTCGGTCATGTCGCGGTCTCCAGGCAGGACATGTAGCCGAACGCCGCCGGGGTTGCGAGAGGCGGATTGACGCCGCTAGCCGGCTGCTCAGCCGCCGCCAAGAATATCCAGGATCGAGGTCTGCCGCTTCTTGAGCCGACCGCCGACGCTGCCTGGCGGCACCGGGTGCCCGACCGAAGCCGTGGTGCCGCCATCCGCCGGCATGTTGAAGCCATCGGCATCGACGGTCTGAGCAGGCCGCGCCGCACGGACCGGCGCCGGCGGTGCCGCCGCCTGCGCGGCCGGCGCCTGCTGTCCAACCGAAGCCGAGGGAACCGGTGCGGGTTGGTTGTTGTCGGCCGAGGGAATGTCGTCGGGCACGATGGTGTCCGCCGGCGTCGACTTCCAGGTGCCGGGCAGCGGCCGCACCGGCACGCCCTCATGCGCGGCGACCATGAATTCGTGCCAGGCCTGCGCCGGCAGCGCGCCGCCGGTAACCTTCTTCATCGCCGTGCCGTCATCATTGCCGAACCACACGCCGGTGGTCAGATTGGCGGTGTAGCCGACGAACCAGGCGTCGCGCGAATTCTGGCTGGTGCCGGTCTTGCCGGCCGACGGCCAGGCGAAGGCCGCCTTCTTGGCGGTGCCGACCTCGACCGTCCCGGTCATCATCGAATTCATCATGCCGACGATCTCGGGCTTGATCACGCGCGGTGCGCTGCCGCCAGCGCTGTCATAGAGCACCTTGCCGTCGGATGTCGTGACGCGGCGGATGAAATGAATGTCGGGCTTGTAGCCGCCATTGGCGAAGGGCACATAGGCCGAGGTCAGTTCCAGCGGCGTCACTTCCGACGTGCCGAGCGCGATCGAGGTGTTGGCCAGCAGGTCGGACTGGATGCCCATGCGGTGCGCGGCTTCGACCACCGCGTTCGGCCCGACTTCCATGGTCAACTGCGCGGCAACCGAGTTGAGCGACTTGGCCAGCGCCGTCGCCAAGGTGACCTTGCCGAAGTACTTGCCGCCGTAATTGTCGGGTGTCCAATTGCCGATCTTGATCGGTGCGTCGTTGCGGATGCTGTCGGGCGTGCGGCCGGCCTCGAGCGCAGCCATGTAGACGAACGGCTTGAACGCCGAGCCCGGCTGCCGGCGCGCCTCGGAGGCGCGGTCGAACTGGCTGGTCGAATAGTCATAGCCGCCGACCATGGCGCGCACCGCGCCGGAATCGTCGATCGACACCAGCGCGCCCTGGGTGACGTTGAGCTTCTTGCCGCTGTCGTCGATCAGCCGGCGGATCGACTGTTCGGCGAGTTTCTGCAGGTTCAGGTCTACGGTAGAATCGATGACGATATCGCCGCGCACATCGCCGATCAGGTCGGGCAGTTCTTCCATGATTGTGTCGGCGACGTAATTTTCCGAGCCGGTCCAGTAGGATGGCGAGCGCGTCGCCGGCGCGCTCAGCGCCGTCTTCAGCTCTTTCTCGCTGATCTTGCCCTCCTCGCGCATGGCGGCGAGCACCAGCTGCGAGCGCTCCTCGGCGGCCTTGGGATCACGCGCCGGCGATAGCCGCGACGGCGCCTTCAGCAGGCCCGCCAGGAGTGCCGCTTCCGACAAGGTGACATCGCGCGCGCTCTTGCCGAAATAACGGCGCGAGGCCGCTTCGACACCATAGGCGCCGGAGCCGAAATAGACCCGGTTGAGGTACATTTCGAGGATCTGGTCCTTGGTGTGCTTGTGCTCCAGCCACAGCGCCAGCAGCACCTCCTGCACCTTGCGTTCCAGCGTGCGGTCGGGCTTCAGGAAAAGGTTCTTGGCCAATTGCTGCGTCAGCGTCGAACCACCTTGCGAGAAGTGCCCGCCGATGAGGTTGGTCACCATGGCGCGCGACAGGCCGATCGGATCGACGCCGAAATGCGAGTAGAAGCGGCGGTCCTCGATGGCGATCACCGCCTCGGGAATATACGGCGACATTTCGTGAAGGCCGACGGCCTCGCCGCCGCTCATGCCGCGATTGGCCAGCAGCTGCCCGTCGGCCGAGACGATCTTGATGTTGGGCGCACGGTCGGGGATCGACCAGGTCGTGGCCGCGGGCATCTTGGCACCGTAGTAGATAACGACGCCCGCCACCGCGATGCCGCCCCATATGGCGAGCACGAAACACCAATAGACCAGCCGGCCGAGCACGCCGAACAGGCCGCGTCCACTCCCGCCGCGCCTCCCCCGCGACGATTTCCCCTTCGATGATTTGCGTTTGGCGGAGGCTTTGCGATTGCTCGGCACGACGCGGTCCTCCTCGCTCACCGAAAGTCCCGTCTGGGATTTCGCCCGTGGCGGTCCCTCGAAGCTGGGCTCGATGCGACTGTCTCTGCGATTCGCCATGCGCTGCGCTTGATGTCCCCGGTGCCGATGGCGCTCGGGTTGAAGAGTAGATGCGGCGATTTAAGGGCGGGTTAAGCAGAGGTTCGGGCAAGCGTCTGAATTCCGTTAGGAATTTGTTAATCCATTGCCAGCGTCGCGCAGCGCGACGGATGTGACAGGCTCCGCGTACCCGAAGCACCGTCGGCGTCCGAACGCTCGTGACGAGCCCTCATTTGTGGCTCTGGCGTTTTTCTATCTCGTAGCTCAGCCACCGGCAGAACATACCCATGACCGACGCGGCGGCGCCGACAAGCAGGCAGACGACCAGCAGCGGGCTTTTTGAAGCGCTCGACCAACTCACTATGGCCAGCAGGACGACACTGGCGGTGGAAATCAGATAACCCACCCCCTTGAGCAAGTGCAGAGAAGCTGTTGTCATGCCTGAAACATCCTCCGCCTGTCTTATGGAACATTCATTTCGCCTTGGAGTTCCATTCAGAGCAAACCCCACGACGCCGATGAAGCGGCAGGGTGATCAAGAAGGGTATGAAGGCCTTTGCCGCCAGGATGCGGATGCAGACTGGCGGCCCAACCCGGATCTCTTCATAATCCGCTCGAATTTCACATCCGGTTAGTCGGGACCACCAGCCTGCCGTGGCAAGGCGACGAGACACTCGCGCTTGATTCTTCGAGCAGCGCACGGTTGCGGAGCGGAAGGCTCCGAATCGGCCCCGATTTCAATGGCGTCAGGCTATGCGAAAGCGCCCGGCCGGCGGCGCGCTCATTGGTCGTTGTCGTCGCCGGCGGCGGGCCGCCAGCTGGTTGGCTCGACCTTCTTTTGCGTGTGGCTGTCGATGTAGACCCACCAACCGTCGTCGCGGTATTGCGCGATGGATTCATTGAGGACGCCATCGCTGTCTTTCCAGGTGACGGTGACCTTGGAGCCGTCGGTCGGCGCGGTCGATATCGGCTTTCTGTCCGCCATCTCATCCCCTTCTTCCAGCCGGTAGATCGCCACGAGGGCCATCAGCTGTGAGCGAAGATATCCTCTTCGTCCCAGCCCATCAGGTCAAGCTTGGCCCGCGTCGGCAGAAAGCGGAAACAGGCGTCCGCCTCCATCGTGCGCCCCTCGCGCGCCAGCCGCCCGGCCAGCACATCGCGCAACCGATGCAGATAGAGCACGTCCGAGGCCGCGTATTCGAGCTGCTCGGGCGACAACGTTTCGGCCGCCCAATCCGACGATTGCTGCGCCTTGGACAGGCCGACGCCGAGAAGCTCGAAACAGATGTCCTTCAGCCCGTGCCGGTCGGTGTAGGTGCGCGTCAGCCGCGACGCGATCTTGGTGCAGAACACCGGCTCGGCCATCACGGCAAACGCATGGTAGAGCACAGCGAGGTCGAAGCGACCGTAGTGGAACAGCTTGGTCACGCTGTCGTTTCCCAGCAGCTTGACCAGGTTCGGTGCTTCCTTCTGCCCCGGCGCGATCTGGATGACATCGACACTGCCATCGCCAGGCGAAATCTGCACCACGCAGAGCCGGTCACGGTGGGGATTGAGGCCGAGCGTTTCCGTATCGATGGCCACCGCAGCGACATCGTAGCGGGAGAGGTCAGGCAGATCGTTTTTATGGAAGCGGATATCGCTCATCGTCTTCTCCGGGTCGCGGCCTTCGGCGTCGCGCATCCATCGAAGAAGCGCACACGCGCTCCAACAAATTGCGCTGTCGACCCGTCCTCGCCGTGATCGGCGGAAAAATCAACAGAAAGTTGATTTTCCGCCGTCCAGGGTTGTCCGCCTTACCGTGTCAGCGCGTCCAGAATGCGCGCCCAGGAGCGCTGGCCCTTGTGGAAGGAGCTGAGCTCGTATTTCTCGTTGGGCGAGTGGATGCGGTCGTCGTCGAGGCCGAAGCCGACCAGCAGCGATTCCATGCCGAGATAGGTCTGGAAGTCGCCCACCACCGGAATGGAGCCGCCGCTGCCGGTCGTCACCGCGGGCTTTGGCCATTCGTCCGAAAGTGCGGTCTTGGCCTTGGCCAGGAACGGCGAGTCGTAGGAAAGCTGGATTGCCGGTGAACCGCCATGAGCGTGGAATTCGACCGAGCAATCGGCCGGGATGCGCTCCTTGACGAATTTCTGGAAAGCCGCGCGGATTTTCTTCGGATCCTGCTTGTGGACGAGGCGGAAAGACACCTTTGCCGAGGCTTCCGCGGCGATCACCGTCTTGAAACCCTTGCCGGTATAGCCGCCGATGATGCCGTTGAACTCGGCGGTGGGCCGCGCCCAGGTCAGTTCCAGTACCGAGCGGCCTTTTTCGCCCGACGGGATCGACAGGCCGACAGGTCCGAGGAAGGTCTCGGCCGTCTCGCCCAGCGTCTCCCATGATTTCAGCACCTGCGAGGGCGTTTCCTCGACACCGTCATAGAAGCCCGGAATGGTGATATGGCCGTCCTTGTCGTGGATGTCGGCCAGCACCTTGGCCAGGATGCGGATCGGGTTCGCGGCAGCGCCGCCATAGAGGCCCGAATGCAGGTCGCGGTCGGCGGCCTTAACCGTGATCTCCTCGCCGACCAGACCGCGCAGCCCGACGCAGATCGACGGCGTGTCGCGGTCCCACATGCTGGTATCGCAGACCAGCGCGAAGTCGGCCTTGAGCTCCTCGGCATTGGCCTCGAGGAACGGCTTCAGCGAGGGCGACCCCGATTCCTCCTCGCCTTCGAACAGGATGGTGACGCGGCACGGCAGACCACCATGCACCTGTTTCCAGGCACGGCATGCCTCGACGAAAGTCATCAGCTGACCTTTGTCGTCGGCCGAGCCGCGCCCGGTGATGATTTTGTGACCAGGTGCAACCTCCTTGATCGCCGGGGCGAAGGGATCGTTTTCCCACAGCTCGATCGGGTCGACCGGCTGCACGTCATAATGGCCGTAGAACAGCACATGCGGCGCGCCCGCCGGCCCGTCGTGATGCGCAACCACCATTGGGTGCCCGGGCGTGTCGCGCACGCTGGCGTCGAAGCCGATCAGCTTGAGTTCCGCCACCAGCCATTCCGCCGCCTTGCGGCAGTCGGCGGCATAGGCTGGATCAGTGGAGATCGACTTGATCCCGAGCAGGCCGAAGAGCCGTTCTAGGCTCTGGTCGAGGTTCTGGTCGAGACGGTCGAGGACAGGGGAAACTGCGGACATTTGCATAGCCTTTCGATTCAGTGCCGGAACCGTAAAGGCAGAGCGGCGAAACGAAAAGCCCGGGACGATTGGACCACGGCCCGGGACGGTGGCCGCAGGCAAAAAAATGCCGCCGTGGTGGAGGGGGAACCACGGCGGCCTTTTACTCGAAACGATGCGGCAGCCCGGAGAGGGGGGATAGGCTGCCGCAATTGTCCGGTATAGGCGGGGGACGGGCCTTGCTCCGGACTTCGGCGAAAACTGCCGATGAACTGTATTTGGGTCCCTGAACGTGGCGATTCAAGGGCACCAACGTTACACTTTTGTAACGTGCCCGTGAGCGGGCTTGTATAACCCCGATCCGTCAGGGTCCCGATCTGTCAGGGTGTTAACGGAACCTATATCTGGCGATGTCTTTGGCATGGACCAAGCCATCGCGCCGCGCTATCCCTGCCGGCATGAAAAAAGGCGATCATCTCTTCCTCATTGACGGCTCTGGCTACATCTTCCGGGCCTATCACGCACTGCCGCCGCTGACCCGCAAGTCCGACGGCCTGCCGGTCGGTGCCGTTTCCGGCTTCTGCAACATGCTGTGGAAGCTGATGCAGGATGCCCGCAACACCGATGTGGGCATTGTGCCGACGCATTTTGCCGTCATTTTCGACTATTCCTCGAAAACCTTCCGCAACGACCTCTATCCCGAATACAAGGCGAACCGTTCGGCGCCGCCCGAGGATCTGATCCCGCAATTCGGCCTGATCCGCCAGGCAACCAGGGCGTTCAACCTGCCTTGCGTCGAGATGGAAGGCTTCGAGGCCGACGATCTCATAGCCACTTACTGCCGGCTGGCCTGCGAGGCCGGTGGCGATACCACCATCATCTCCTCCGACAAGGATCTGATGCAGCTGGTTGGCGACACGGTCGGCATGTACGACCCGATGAAGGATCGCCAGATCGGCATCCCCGAAGTCGTCGAGAAATGGGGCGTGCCGCCGGAAAAGATGATCGACCTGCAGGCGCTGACCGGCGACTCCGTCGACAATGTGCCTGGAGTGCCCGGCATCGGGCCAAAGACCGCGGCGCAACTGCTCGAGCAGTTCGGCGATCTCGACGGATTGCTCGCCCGCGCCGGCGAGATCAAGCAGGAGAAAAGGCGGGAATCGATCATCGCCAACGCCGACAAGGCGCGCATCTCGCGCCAGTTGGTGACGCTGAAGAACGACGTGCCGGTGGCCGAGGGGCTGGACGATTTCCTGCTGCATGCGCCCGACGGGCCGAAGCTGATCGGCTTCCTCAAGACCATGGAATTCACCTCGCTGACCCGCCGCGTCGCGGAAGCGACCGGCACCGAGGCCGGCGACGTCCAGGCCGTCGCTGTGACCGTCGAACGCGCCGATAACGCACATGGCCCCGACATCGGTGCCGGAACATCGCCCGTTACCCGAACCGGCGTGGGCTCCGAACCTGGCCAGGCTGCTGAAGCCGAGACGACGGAGAGGCCAAAACAGGGTGACACCCCTTCCCTCCTGGCCGCATTGCGGCTGGAGGGCGCGGCGACACGCAAGATCGATACCTCGGCCTATCAGTGCATCCGCGATATCGCGACGCTGAAAGCCTGGGTCGCCGAGGCGCGAGAGGCTGGTATCGCTGCCTTCGACGTCAGGGCGACGTCGACCGATCCGATGCAGGCCGAACTGATCGGCATGGCAATGGCCACGGCGCCCGGCCGCGCCGGCTACATTCCCTTCGCCCACAAGAGCGGCAATGGTGACTTGCTCGGCGGCGGCGCGCTCGAAAACCAGATACCGCTTCGCGAGGCACTGGCGGTGCTGAAACCTCTGCTTGAGGACAGGTCGGTGCTGAAGATCGCGCAGAACCTGAAATATGACCTGGTCATCATGAGCCGCTACGGCATCGATGTCGCGCCCTTCGACGACACCATGCTGATCTCCTACGTGCTCGACGCCGGCACTCCGCACGGCCACGGCATGGATGCCCTTGCCGACAAATGGCTTGGCCATAGGCCCCTTCAGCTCAAGGACGTGACCGGTTCCGGCAAAAGCTCTGTCGGTTTCGATCAGGTCGACATCGACAGGGCGACGGCTCACGCCGCCGAGGATGCCGACGTGACGTTGCGGCTGTGGCTGGTGCTGAAGCCCCGCCTTGCCGCCAAGGGCCTGGTCTCGGTCTATGAACGCCTGGAGCGGCCGCTGGTGCCGGTGCTGGCGCGCATGGAACAGCGCGGCATTTCGGTCGACCGGCAGATCCTGTCACGGCTTTCGGGCGAGCTGGCGCAAGGTGCAGCCCAGCTCGAAGAGGAAATCTACCTGCTCATCGGCGAGCGCATCAACATCGGCTCGCCCAAGCAGCTCGGGGATATCCTGTTTGGCCGCATGGGCCTGCCCGGCGGCTCCAAGACCAAGACCGGCCAGTGGTCGACCTCGGCGCAGCTGCTCGAAGACCTTGCCGCCGAAGGTCACGAACTGCCGCGCAAAATCGTCGACTGGCGCCAGCTGACCAAGCTGAAATCGACCTACACCGATGCGCTGCCGGGCTTCGTCAATCCCGAAACCAAGCGCGTCCACACCTCCTACGCGCTGGCCGCGACGACGACCGGCCGGCTGTCGTCTTCCGACCCGAACCTGCAGAACATTCCGGTGCGCACGGCTGAAGGGCGCAAGATCAGGACCGCTTTCATCACCGACAAGAGCCACCGGCTCGTGTCAGCCGACTACAGCCAGATCGAACTGCGCGTGCTCGCCCATGTCGCCGAAATCCCACAACTGCGGCAGGCCTTTGCGGATGGCGCTGACATCCATGCCATCACCGCGTCTGAAATGTTCAATGTGCCCGTGGAGGGCATGCCGTCGGAAGTGCGCCGCCGCGCCAAGGCGATCAATTTCGGCATCATCTATGGCATCTCGGCTTTCGGCCTCGCCAACCAGCTGTCGATCCCGCGTGAGGAGGCGAGCGCCTACATCAAGAAGTACTTCGAGCGCTTTCCCGGCATCCGCGACTATATCGAGGAGACCAAGGCCTATGCCCGCGAGCACGGCTTTGTCGAAACGATCTTCGGCCGCCGCATCCACTATCCCGACATCAGGTCGTCGAACCCGTCGCTACGGGCGTTCAACGAGCGCGCCTCGATCAACGCCCGCCTGCAAGGCACCGCCGCCGACATCATCCGCCGCGCCATGATCCGCATGGAGGAAGCCTTGGACAAGGCCAAGCTGTCCGCCCGCATGCTCCTGCAGGTGCATGACGAACTGATCTTCGAAACGGTCGAGGCGGAAGTCGAGGCGACGATCCCGGTCGTGCGCCATGTCATGGAAAACGCGGCGATGCCGGCGGTATCGATGTCGGTGCCGCTGCATGTCGACGCGCGGGCCGCCAACAATTGGGACGAGGCGCACTGACGCGCTAGAGCAATTTCAGGAAAAGTGTATAGCGGTTTTCCCGGGAAAAGCGCTTAGCACTTTCCCTGGAAATTGCGTGAAACAAAGAGTTAGAGCGGTTAGGCGATTCTATCAATCGCTGAACCGCTCTGGCGAATGCCCTCAGGCGCTTGCGCCAAACACTTCGCGCACGTCCCGCGAAATTCGATCACCGCCTTCTTGGCGGCGAAGCCGGTCGAGTTGACCCATTCGTTCAGCCGGTGGTCGACGTCGTGGTCGGACATTTCGGTCACCTGCCCGCAGCCGTCGCAAATGGCGAAAGCGGTCATCGAGTGGCTGTGGTCGTGCGGCTCGGCGCAGGCGACGAAGGAGTTGATGCTTTCCAGCCGGTGCACGAAGCCCGACTTCACCAGCGTGTCGAGCGCGCGATAGACCTGTAGCGGCGCGCGAAAACCGCGCTCGCGCAGCTGGTCGAGCAAGGTGTAGGCGCTGAGCGGCCCGCTGGCGGTCTCGAGTTTCTCGAGCACGCACAACTGGTTTTTCGTCAGCACATCCCTTGCCGCCATGGTTCTGTTCCAACCTGCCCTGCGCCATCCATAGGCTGTTTGCTCTTGCAAACGGCCTGACCCCATTCAGATAGCGACGAACCGCCTTCTTTGCTACTCTTCTGTTGCTGTCCCGAGCCGATCGATGACGTGCCGGCACATTGGTGATGACAGGCTTTATGACGGAGCGACATTCAAAATACTGACAAAATCCTCGACGAGGATGGTCTCGCTTGGGAAATTCGATCGGGGCTTGGGGAGCAATATGATCAAATTGACACGCCGGACGCTGCTTGTCGGCGCGTCCGCGTTGATGACCGCCGGCACGGTTTCGTTCCGGGCACTTGCCGCGTCGCGCACCTACCATGCGCTGCTCGTGGCCTGCACCGAATATCCAGCCTTGCCGCAGAGAAACTGGCTGATCGGGCCGAAGAACGATGCCGGCCTGGTGCACGAATACCTGCTGAAGAACGTGCCCGATCCGGTGCGTTTCGCGCCGGAAAACGTCACGCTGCTGGCCAAGGATGTGCCCGGCGCCCAAGGCTTGCCGACCCATGCGGCGATCAAGACGGCACTGGCCGATCTCGCCGCCAAGGTTCAGCGTGACGACTTCGTCTACCTGCATCTGTCCGGCCACGGCGCCCAGCAGCCCGAGAGGATCAAGGGCGACGAGACCGACGGTCTCGACGAGATTTTCCTGCCCGTCGATATCGAGAGGTGGATCAACAGGGATGCCGGCGTGCCGAACGCGCTGGTCGACAACGAGATCGGCGACGCGCTCGATGCCATCCGCGACAAGGGCGCCTTCGTCTGGGCGGTGTTCGACTGCTGTCATTCCGGCACCGCGATCCGCGCCGTCGATGTCGACGACGAGCTGGATCGCAAGGTCGAGTTCGCCGACCTGGTCGGTGGCGACAAGGCCGCCAGGGCGGCGGCTATCAAGACCTATGAGGACACCGTCGCGAGCACCTCGCGCGGCCTTGACGAGAATGGCCAGCGCAAACCTGCCTTCAACCTGACGCCGACTGGCGGCGAACCTACCACCAGGGGCAAACTGGTCGCCTTCTATGCCGCGCAGACGGTGGAGACGACACCGGAGATGCCGCTGCCCAAGGGCACGGCCGATGCGCCGCGCTTCGGCCTGTTCACCTTCACCATCCTGTCGAAGCTCGCCGAAAACCCCAACGTCACCTACCGGCAGCTCGGCCAGGCCGTGCTTCAGCAATATTCGGCCGACAGCCGCACCCGGCCGACGCCGCTGTTCGAAGGCGAACTCGACGCGCGCGTGTTCGGCACCGACAGGACGGATGCGGTCATGCAGTGGCCCGTTATCGTCAAGAACGGCGAGGCATCGATCGGCGCCGGCCTGCTGCATCGTCTCACCCCCGGCAGCAAGCTCGCCATCCTGCCGTCGGCGCTGTCGTCGCTGTCCGACGCGGTCGGCTATCTCGAAGTGGAATCGGCGAAGAACCTGGAGAGCCGCGTCAAGCCGGTCGAGTTCGACAAGAAGCCCGCGCTCGAGATGGCCGACATTCCCGCCAATGCCTATGCCCGCGTGGCGGAGATCGCCGTCGACTACAAGCTCGTCGTCGCACGGCCGGCCGCGACCAAGGGATTGGAGACGGAAACAGCACTCGTCAATTCGGTTCTCGACGACCTGGCCGCGGCCAGGGAGACCGGCTTCACCATCGAACTCGTCGATCCAGGCAAGAGCGCCGAGCTTCGCTTCGTGGTGATGCCCGAGAATGCCATTGCCGGCGCCGACAAGAATGCAACCGACAAGCCGGCCCTATGGTTCCTGCCGGCCTCGGGCGACGTGGCCTTGAAGGATGGCGGCAGGCCGCCGCTGATCATCATCCACCTCGACGACCGACAGAAACTCGTCGATGCGACGGCCAGGAATTTGCGTACCATCTTCCGCGCCACCGGGCTTTCCAGGCTGGCGGCGGCCTCCGACTACAAGCCCGAGGACGTCGACGTACAATTCCAGGTCAAGCGTCGTGACAAGGACGGGCTGGAGCCGCTGCAGGCCTCGGTGGTGCCGCGCGTTTCGCCTGGCGACGAGGTGCACGTGCTGGCCAAGAACAGCTCGGACCAGCTGGTCGACATCAATGTGCTCTATGTCGGCAGCGACTATTCGATCACCCACATCGTTGCCGAGCGGCTGGCGCCGCAGGCCACGCTTGAGGAGGGATTGCTTGCCTTCACCGACACCAGCTTCGGAATGGAGCGGATGATCGCGGTGCTGACCGAGGCGCCGCCGGAAAGCGAAAAGGAAGATCTGAGCTTCCTGGCGCAGGACGGTGTCGCGTCGATGACACGCGGAATAGGCCCCGCCAGCTTCTCCGACATGCTCGCCGATATAGGCATGGCGCCGTCGACCCGATCGGTGATGCGGCTTGCCGACAAAAGCGGCCCGAAGGGAGCGGTGATGATTTTCCCGATGGAGACGGTGCCGCGCGCCTGAGAATCCAGGCGCGGGTGTTCATTGCCGGGCCTTGCACTGCCGGCACGATGGGTGAAAACTTTGGCCGCCGCGTCGGGAGACGATACGGCCGGGCGGAATGGATGGGGTGTTTCGTGAGCTATAGCGCATTTTCCTGGAGTGCCACGCTTGGCGGCATCGCCGCCAGCCTGCTGCTGGTTGCCGACGCGTCAGCGCAGGACGCCTGCGGCCTCTGCGCCAAGCAGGTGGTCATCAATTCGGAACTGGCGACCTGCTTTCTCGACCAGTACGACCAGATCGCCAAAGCCAAAAGCGACGCGATCGTCGTCGATCTCTCAGGCTGCGCCTCGCGGGGCATCGTCGAGGCCTTGCCGTCGCCGACCAAGGCGCCGGCGGAGCCGGACGTGCAGTTCATTGTTTTGCGCCCGCAGCTGGCGTGCCTGAAGAAGCAGCTTGAAGCGCCCGGCGTCGTGCTCGATCCCTCCGCCATCATCAAACTGGACGGCTGCAAATGAAGAAGCCGGCGGGCACAACAAGGCAAACGGCACCTGTGGTGCCGGCAAAGGCGCCGGCTGCCAATCAGACGCTGCCGGAAACCACCGAAGGCTTCCCTTGGCCGAGCAGCCATGAGATCAAGAAGGAAAGCAACCCCTTCACCGACCGCGACTGGCGCATGCTGGTCTATGCCTGGTCTGGCATGCTGGTGCGCTTCGCCATCATCTTCACCTTGGCATTCTCGGTCTATCAGTTCCTGGCCAACCAGGAACAGAAGCGCGTCGAGCAGACCATGTCGCTGGTCGAGCTGTGGGAGACCAAGGACTACCAGCAGGCGCAGCGGGCGCTGAAAGACCGTCTCGCCACGCTCAACGCCAAATACGACAACCTGCTCAGCGCCAACCCTTCACCGACCGAGGAGCAGGTATTCCGGCAACGTATCGGTATCGAGGCGATGAGCGCATCCGGCGGCGACATGCCGCTCGCCGACTTCAGCGAGAATTTCGACCGCATCGTCTATTTCCTCAACCGGCTGTCCTTCTGCGTCGACGGCGACCTGTGTTCGCGCAAGGTGACCGACGCCTATTTTCGCGATTATGCCGTTTCTTTCTGGAGCTATTTTGCCGGCTATGTCGACAAGCAGCGCAAGGCCGGCTCGCCCACCTTCGCCACGGCGATCGAGGCTTATGTGCGCAGGGGGCAACCGTCGGCTGAAGCCAAGTAACGATGACAAAGGTCGGGGTGAGCTTCCGTCTTATGCGTGGCTGCCTTTGGCTCGCCTCGTGCAAAAGAAGCACGCAGGAAGCGTCAGTATGAAAAAAGCGGCGGGAACATCCCGCCGCCAGACTGCTGACAAACCCCCGTCGAATTTCGGCGGGGTTTTGTTTTATGGGACTGAATGGATTTGCGATTTTGGTGTCAGGATAATTTGACGGGATGGCGCAGGAGGCACACCGGGTGGTTCTTGGGCCTCAGGCGAAGCCGGTTCTTGGCTTTGGCCACTGGCAAAGGGCGATTTTCTTGATGTTCTGCGCTGCGGC
>NZ_JAPYKP010000111.1:0-19993 GCF_037179725.1 Mesorhizobium sp. Cs1321R2N1
CGACGGCGATGATCTCGCCTTCCTGCGGCTTTTCCTTTGCCGTATCCGGGATGATGATCCCGCCGGCGGTCTTGGATTCGGATTCGACCCGGCGAACGACCACGCGGTCATGAAGCGGGCGGAACTTGGAGTTTGCCATTTTGGATTTCCCTGGTGCGGATGTGGACGATTCCCCGTTGCCGGGAGCGCGATTAGCACTCACCTAGGCAGAGTGCTAACAATGGCTGGATAGGCCGTCGACGGTCGCAAGTCAAGGCGCGACGGACGGCGCAAACCCAGACGAAGTGATGTTCGCTGAGGGCTATAGCCTTCTTCAGAAGGAGCAGGAGTATAGGCCCATTTCTTGCATCTTAGACCGCCCCCCACAAAGGCGGCGACCGTCATTGAAATGGGCATCAATGCGATCAAAACGCGCCGCCGATACTGTGCCTTGCACGGTCCGCCGCGTCAGTCGGATCGTCCGACAGGCACTGGTCGGCGAGGCTTTGCTGCGGCCTTGCTCGGAAACCTTCTTGAGCCGACCGTGAACTGCGAGCGTTTAAAACTAAGCGCGTGGTCTCGACGTTCGACCTCCCTCGATCAGTGTAGGCCGAACTCGTGCAGCAGTTCCTCGCGGTAGCGCACGAAGCGGCTTTCGCTGCGGCCGCGTGGGCGGGGCAGGTCTATGTCGATCAGGCGGGCCTTGCCATCTTTCTCCTTGGGCAGGATCAGCACCCTGTCGGCAAGGTAGATCGCCTCTTCAAGATCATGGGTGACCATCACCATGGTGACGTTCTCCTCGCTCCAGACGCGCGCCAGTTCCTCCTGCATGCCGATCTTGGTCATGGCGTCGAGCGCGCCGAGCGGCTCATCGAGAAGCAGGATTTCGGGTTGGACAGTAAGCGCCCGGGCGATGCCGACACGCTGCGCCATGCCGCCGGAAAGCTGGCTCGGCCAGGCATCGCTGAATTCGGCGAGGCCGACCAGTGCTATATAGAAGCGTGCCCGCTCCTCGGCTTCTCGCTTCGGCACGCCGCGTATTTCCAGCCCGAAAGCGACGTTGCCGAGAACGGTCAGCCAGGGCAGCAGGCGCGGCTCCTGGAAAATCACCGCGCGCTCCGCACCGACGCCGCTGACCGGCCGACCGTCGATGGCCACATCGCCGCTGTCGGCGCTTTCAAGCCCGGCAAGGATGCGCAAAAGCGTGGTCTTGCCCGATCCGCTCGCGCCGACGATGACCAGGCATTCGCCGGAGCTGATGTCGAGGTTCAGTGTTCTCAGCACGGCGAGCGGACGCCCGCCGATGACGAAGGATTTGCAAAGGTCGCGGATGCTGACCTCTCCGCTGCGGTTCGTGCTGGTCATCTCTGTGCTCAGTTGGTCTTGATTTCGCCTGGCCGGTACAGGATGTCGGCCGCCTTCAATTTGCCCTTGGCGAGACGCCCGTCGCGCTCCAGTACGCTGATCCAGAAGTCGATATCGCGGTCGGTGGCTTGCGCGCCTTCGCGCAGGCCAAAGCCGGTCCAGTAGCGGGCCAGATCGCCATTTTCACCGCGCCTGTCGAGGATGGTGGCCAGCGCCTTGCGCGCTTCGCCCGGGTTCTGGCGTGACCAGTCGGCCGCATGTGCGGACTGTTGGACGAAGTTGCGGGCGGCCTCCGGATGTGCCGCGATGAAGTCGCGGCGAAGAATGACGAACCCCCCGGCGAGTTCTCCAAGAACGTCGATGTCGTTGAACACACCGCGCACCCCGCCGTTGGTGACCAGCGCACCGGCAAAGGTGGCCTGCCAGTAGCCGAGGGCAGCGACGTCAACCTGGCGTGAGCGCAAGGTCTGCTCAAGTTGTGGCCCCGGCACCACGACGAGCTTGGCGGCATCCGGTGACAGACCGACGCTGTGCAGCGCCTCGCGAACCGTAAAGTCGAGATGGGCACCCAGTGTATTGACCGCGATCGTCTTGCCGGGGAGATCGGCGATCGATTTGATCGGGCTGTCCTCCAGGACGTAGAAGACGCTCTTGACTTGCTGGTTGATGCCGTTGCTCGGATAGGCGGCAACGAAGTCGTTGCCGCCGGCGATCGAGTTGATCACCGCCGGCGTGGCGGCGGACCCCAGATCGACGCTGCCCGAGGCCAGCGCGAACAGCGATTCCGGACCGCCGCCGGAGTAGCCGGCATTTTCGAGCTCGATGCCGAGGCCCTTGAAGTAGCCGAGTTCGTCGGCGAGTTCATGCGGCGAGATGCCGCCACGGCTGCCGAGGTAGCGAAATTTGACCGGCGCGGCTTCAGCGAAGGCGAAGCCGGGCAGGCCGGCGGCAAACAGGCCTGCCCCGAACGGGGCGCCGGCAAGCAGGGTACGGCGGGTGAGTTTCATGATCTGGTTTCCTGTTTGCAGTGAAATTCGGTTTGCAGAGTCTTGGAGACTGTTTCGAACCTCGATCTCAACGATCGCTCCAGCGGCACAGCCGCCGCTGCATCATGACCAGCCCCTGGTTGGCGACCAGGCCGAGACCAGCAAGGGTGACGATTGCCGCGAACATCAGCGGGATCTGGAAATTGTATTGCGCGTTCATCACCTGGAAGCCGATGCCCTTGTTGGCGCCGATCATTTCGGACGCGATCAGCAGCAGCAGGGCCGTTGTGGCGCTCAGCCTCAGTCCGACGAAGATCGAAGGCAGGGCTCCCGGAAGCACCACGCGGCCAAAGACAGTCAGCCGCGTGGCGCCATAGACGCGCGCCATTTCGAGCAGTTTCGGATCGACTTCCTTGACGCCGCTGATTGTGTTGAGCAACAGCGGAAACAGTGTCGCCCAGAAGATGACGAAGATCTTGGAAGCTTCGCCCAAGCCGAGCAGCAGGATGAAGACGGGGTAAAGCGCCAGTGCCGAGGTTTGCCGGAACAGCTGCACGATCGGATCGAGCGCCGTCTCGACCGCGCGCACCTGTCCCATCAAAAGCCCAAGCGGAATGGCAACCGCGACGGCCGCCATGAAAGCGAAGCCGGCGCGTTGCAGGCTGATGGCGATGTCGCCGAGCAAGCTGCCGCCCGCCAGGCCCTTCCACAAAGCCGCGGCGATCGTGTCGATGGGTGGCAGCACAGCTGCATTGACCCAGCCCATGCTGCTCGACATCTGCCAGAGGGCCAGGAATGCCGCGAGCACGCCATAGCGGGACAGGAAGCGGCCGACCGCCAGGCGGCCCGCGAGCAACAAATCCGATTTGGTTCCGCTGCCCTGCATAGCGATGGTGACCGGCCGTTCGATGTGTTGCAAAGTCTGCTTGCCTTTCCTTTCTATTCCGCGGCCAGCACGGTCGAGCGCGCTGCGGTCCACGGGTTCACCGGCCGCTTGAGCCCGAGGTTTTCGCGCAGCGTCCGGCCTTCATAGGCAGTGCGGAACAAGCCGCGCCGCTGCAGTTCGGGGATGACGAGGTCGACGAAATCGTCGAGCCCGCCGGGCAGCCAGGGCGGCAGGATGTTGAAGCCGTCGGCGGCCTCGCTGGTGAACCATTCTTTCAGCTGGTCGGCGACATCAGTGGCGCTGCCGACGATGGTGTAGTGGCCACGCGCCGTGGCCACCCATTGATAGAGCTGGCGGATGCTGAAGTTGTGCTCGTCGGCGATCTGGCGGATCAGCGCCTGACGGCTCTTCATGCCCTCAGTTTCCTTACTCGGCGGCAGCGGCCCGTCGAGCGGATAGCCCCTGATGTCGAGCGTCTGCCCGGCGAGCCCATTGAGCAAAGCCACGCCATCCTCCGGCTGGATCAAATCGTTGAGCTGCTGGTACTTGGCCTGTGCCTCTTCCTGGGTACGACCCACGAAGGGGGCGACGCCAGGCATGATCACCACCTGGCCGGGATCGCGGCCGGCGGCAGCGACGCGCGCCTTGATGTCACGGTAGAATTCCTGCGCCGTCTCGAGCTTCTGATGGGCGGTGAAGATCACCTCGGCCGAGTGCGCGGCGAGCCCACGCCCGTCCTCGGATTGTCCGGCCTGCACCACCACCGGGTGGCCCTGCACCGGGCGTGGCACGTTGAGCGGGCCCTTGACGCTGAAATGCGCGCCCTTGTGATCGATGTCATGCAGCTTGTCCTTGTCGTAGAACCGGCCCGACTGTTTGTCGCGGATGAAAGCGTCGTCCTCCCAGCTGTCCCACAGCGCCTTGACCGTTTCGACATGCTCGTGGGCCCTTGCATAGCGGTCGGCGTGATCAGGCTGGGTGTCGCGGTTGAAATTCTGCGCGGTCTCGTCGCCGGCCGAGGTCACGACATTCCAGCCGGCGCGGCCATTGGACAACAGGTCGAGCGAGGCGAACTTTCGGGCGAGCGTATAGGGCTCTTCATAGGTGGTGGACGCCGTGGCGATGAAGCCGAGATGCGTGGTCAGTGGTGCCAGGGCCGCAAACAGCGTCACCGGCTCGAAGCCGGCGATCTTGGCATTGCCGCCTTCGCGGGCGCCGAGGCCGACGGTGAGGTTGTCGGCGAGGAAATAGGCGTCGAACAGGCCGCGCTCGGCGGTCAGCGCCAGCTGCTTGTGGAACTCGAAATTCGTGGCGCCATCTGCTGGCGCATCGGGATGACGCCATGCCGCGATGTGCTGTCCACCGCCGGGCAGGAATGCGCCAAGTCTGATCTTTCTGGACATCTCGGTTCTCTCATTGCGGACTGGAGGGATTGCCTGGGTTCAGGCCGCTTTCGCGGTCGCCGGTTTGACAGCCTTGGTGGCGCTACGCCGGCCATCAATGCCAACGGGCACGTCGCCATTGATGGTCGCGCGGCGCACAACGCTGCGTTGGTCGCCATAGTCATTGACCGCGTAGTGCTGGGTGGCGCGGTTATCCCAGATCGCCACATCGCCTGCCCGCCAACGCCAGCGGACGGTGTTTTCCGGTGCGGTGATGTAGGCTTGGAAAAGCTCGTAAAGTTTTTGGGAATCGTTCCTGGAAAGCCCCACAAAGCGCTGCACGAAATTGCCGAGAAGCAGCGTGCGCTCGCCCGTGTCGGGATGAACCCGTACGACCGGGTGTTCGGTCTCGTAGACCGTCGCGGTGAACACCTCGTCGAAGTGCCTTTGCTCCGCCTCAGTCGCCCGCGGTCGAACGGCTGCGTAGTCATATGCGTTGGAGTGTACCGCCCAAAGATTGTCGGCCAGCAGCTTCAGTGCAGTCGGCAGGCTCTCATAGGCAGCGGTGGTGTTCGCCCAAATCGTGTCGCCACCCGCCGGCGGAATGACGACGCCGCGCAGAACCGAGAACTTTGGGTAGGCTTCGACGAAGGTGACGTCGGTGTGCCACTGGTCGGCGCGCCCGCCGCCACGGCTCGAATCAAGCTCAAGGATCGAGGCGGTTCCCGCAACAGGACCTTGAGTTGGATGTGGCACCAACTGGCCGAACCGTTGAGCAAAGCGCTCCTGCTCGGCATCGTCCAGATGCCCTTGGTCGCGGAAGAGCACCACCTTATGGCGCAGCAGAAGGTCGTTGATCGCCGCCACCACCGCATGCGGCAGATCGCCGGAGAGGCGGATGTTGTGAATTTCCGCGCCAACACGCACAGTGAGGGGAGCGACATCGGATTCAGGAATGGAAGCATCGACGAGAATTGGCCTGGTCATTGTATATTCCGTGGATAAGTGAGCTGCTGGACCGGATAATTCGGGGATTGGACCGCTGTCCGAAGAGGTGCGCGGAAGTCAGTCACCCCAAATTTGCGAGAGGAACTCGGGTGAACGAGCGCCCTCGCGTTCGGCTAACCGCACTGGTTGCTTCGGGCACATTGGAGTGCGAGGACAACAGGTTTGGAGTTCGCGACTCCAGATATGGCGCGAACTGGCCGATCGCGCGTTCGAGCCGCTCGGCCAGGGCGAGGGATATGGAAGTCGGATCGGCAAAATCCCGTTCCGAGGCATAGATTCCGGTCGCAAGTGTGCGTGCTTCAAAGAAGCCGAAGAGCGGCCGTAACTGATGCTCGATTACCAGTGCATGGCGATCCCCACCGCCGGTTGCAGCGAGAAGGACCGGTTTGCCGTTGAATGCAGTGGGCTCCATCAGATCAATCAGGTGTTTGAAAAGGCCGGTGTAGCTGCCTTTGTAAACAGGACTTGCGACGACCAAGGCCTCGGCTTGAAGCAGGCGGTCAACAAGCCTCCTTGCGGCCGCATTGAGATCGGAAAGACGCACTGCGGCGCCCAGATGGGGGGCGAACTGGCCGATGTCGACAATTTCGGAGGTCTTGTCATATCGGAGCGCCGTTCGCCTGACGATCTCTTCGACCAGTATGAGGGTGCGCGAGGGAGAGGTGTAGCTGCCGGAAAGTCCGACGATTGCAGGGGTGGTCATGGCCGGCCCTTTTCCTTTGGCGTGCAACTTCACTCGCGAAGACAGGATCAAGGCTAGCCAATTATACAAATTCTATAGAGGAAGCATATTGCGTGTTTCGAGCCCTTGGGAAATTCGTTTTCTCGGTTTTCGACGTGGTGCGGTTCTCGTGTTCGATAGCGGACGATCGGCGGATGGTTACCGCCGATCGTCGGGATCGTTTGGCTGGAACTGCCCTCAGACCTGCGGCCTGATATCATTTTGCGGGGTCGAGCCGCCATTGAAGAAATTCTTCGCCCTCTTGAACTGACTTGTGGAGTTCGCATTCACGAGCTCCTGGAAGTTTTCATAGTCGGGCCCGCCTTTTCGGATCCGGCGTGCCTGGACGATGCTCACGACCTCGACATACTCGATGTCGACATTGACGCGTTGCGTCGACGAGCAGCAGGATTTCAGCCCAAGAAAGTTCTGTTTGAATTCGATCTGGCGAAGAACGATCGCTCCATAATCGTAATATCCGCCTGCACCATTATCGAGAAGGTAGCTCTGGTAGGTGCATGTCAGCGCCTTGTATTGTTGCGCCTTGGCACTGGCGCTGAAAATGATGTCTCCCATCGCGGTCAGGAAACACTCGAAATCGGTCAGCAGCGATGCCCCATCAGTGATGATCGCCTGGGCAACCAAGGAAAGGAACGTGGCTGAAACGGAAGTGCCGAAAACTTCTTTCGAATAACCTTTCTGGTTTCGCGCTCCGATCGAAAGATTTGGAATGTTGTTGAGGACGTCTGCCCAGACGCTGATATCTAGCTTTTCCGCGTCGATGTTCGGATAATTGGAATGCATGTAGTCGTAAACGAGCCCGCCAATCGATAAAAGATTGTCCTGGTTTTCATTTAAGATTTCGCTATACATCCGATCACGTGTTTTGTGGCCGAAGAGATAAAATTGTACAACCCCTTGATCGTTAGCGATCATGTCGTCCGTCGGAGGTGCGGCATTTGGCATTGAAAGAAGCAGAGGACTCGCGTGGAAAAATGCTTGAGAAGACTTGTAAATGTCCTCAGAATATCTTTTTTCGCGTTCCTTGACATCAAGTGAAAATACATTGGACATCTTATTCTCCTATGTGAGGGTTGGAGTGGTTGTTAAAGGTGTGAGCCTCTGGAGAGCCAGAAGCCTGACTGTCAGATGATTGCGTGCCTCTTCTCGATCGAATGGCGTTCAAGAAGGGAGGGCCTTTGGAGTGCGCTTCCGTTATTGTGCTGCCACTGGTGCTGTTTGCGTCAGTTCTGTTTGTGAAGCCGCTGCGGTGATCTCGTGCCGCAGCCAGCGGTGCTCCGGGTCGCGATGGCACCGTTCATGCCAAATCAGGGCGACCTCGTAGGGGGTCAGTTCCACGGGCGGATCGACAATCTCCAGAGGGAGCAGGGCAGCGATCCGCGTAGCCACGCGCCTAGGCACAATCAGCACCAGATCACTCGCCGCGACTGCCGTGGCTGCCGTCAATATGTTGGAAACCAGCACAGGATCGCGATCCAGGAGATCTAATTTGACCAATTCGTCATGCACCCGGCCAAACCCGTCCTTGGAGTCCGAGGCAAGGGCAGCATGGTGCAATGTCGCGAAGGTCTCGATCGTCCACTCCCGCGCCAGGGCTGGATGGTTCTGGCGTAGCAGGCAGGAAAAGCGGTCGGCGTAGAGCGTACGGCGCAAGTAGCCCAGTGGCGCAGCATCGATTTGGCCGACGGCCAAATGGATTTCGCCTCGTTCAAGCCGGCTGAGGGCGCCGCCTAGAAGCGAATCGGTGACGATATGGAGATAAGGCGCGTGCTCGCGCAGAATTGGTAAGAGAGGCGGCAGCAAAATCAGCGCTTGGTGATCGGGCATCGCCATTGTCGCTTTCGATCGCCATGCACCTAGGGCGCAATCGCGATCGATCATCGTGCGGACAGCATTCAAGACCGGCGGCAGGAGCTTGGCCAGGCGCTCGGCCTGTGGCGTCGGAACCAAACTGCTCGATCCACGCACCAGAAGATCGTCATTGAAAATTCCACGCAGCCTTATCAGCGATCTGCTCATGGACGGTTGGCTGACACTCATATGCCGAGCCGCATGCGTGACGTTGCGGTGCTCCAGCAGCGCCTCAAAAGACAACAGCAATTTCAGGTCAATCGACGCCAGCATCCGCTGTTGCCGTGTGGCGCGCGCGCCGTTGACAATGCGTGGCGGCCGCTCGCTCCTGCTTGCACGATCCCTGCTATCAACGAGGTCCATTCGCCTCTCCTTATTTTTCTAGCGGTCTGCTCACGCTATCGTCTTGATGGTGTGGGCGTTGCGGGCGGCCCTCGCCACTTGGTTCGGCGTGGTTGAAGGTGACCGGTCTCGATCAGTGAAACGACACAGTCGGTGCGGGTGAACGAGCACCTCCTGGGCCACGCGCGATTAGGGGAGAAGCACTCGGCAATGTGGAGGCTGCCTGGGCCCAGCCTCACACTGGAGCTAGGCTGGGCCCAGGAAGGGCTTAGTGTCGATTCAGTGACGAGAGAAAATCGCTGCACCACTTATGGACGTCATGCTCGCGAAGAATCGTCATGATCGCTCTCCAGCGGTCAATCCGATCCTCTACCCGCAGAACGAGGGCCTTTTCCATGGTGCGCGCCATCTCCTCCGTGTCATAGGGATTGACAAGCATCGCTGCGTCCAACTTCCTGGCGGCACCGGAAAAACGCGAAAGGATGAGAACGCCCGGGTCCAATGGATCCTGCGAAGCGACATACTCCTTCGCCACCAGATTCATCCCGTCGCGAAGCGGAGTCACCAAACCGATGCGCGCCTTCCTGTAGAGGCCGGCCAGCTCCGACTGACCGACTGACTTGTTAATGTAGTGCACGGGGACCGAGTCGATGGTTCCGAATTCTCCATTAACGCGCCCGACCAGTTCGGCGACGTCCTTCTGGACCGCCCTATATGCCGGTATACTTGCCCGGGATTCCGGGGTGATCTGCAGCAGCAACGTCTTGTCGACACGGTCACTGTAGTTTCGCAGAAAATCACGAAAGGCGACGATGCGTTTCTCGATACCCTTCGAATAATCGAGGCGATCGACGCCGATCGCGATGTCATAGCCGGCAATCCTCGGATAGGTCTCCTGCAGACGCGCATTGAGGGCTGCATTCTCTGCGAGGCTTTCGAACTCCGCTGTGTCTATGCTGATTGGAAAGACGCCGCAGCGAAACTCGTTCTGATAGGCTTGGTAGAAACCTTCTTCGACGCGTTTCCCTTGCTCCTCGCGATCCAGACATTCGAGGAAGTTGCTGAGATCGAAATCCGTGTGGAAGCCGACGAGGTTACAGAACGAAAGCGCGCGCAGCAAAGTATCGCACTTCGGAACAGTAGAGAAGATGTCCGCCGGCGGCCATGGAATGTGCAGAAAAAAGCCGATCCTGTTGCTGCAGCCGAGCTTACGCAGCTCTTCGGCAAGCGGAATCAAGTGATAGTCGTTCACCCAAATGACATCCTCATCGCGCAGGAGAGGTTTCAGCAGCTCTGCGAACCGCGTGTTGACACGATGATATCCGGCGCTTCGTGCCTCGGAATATTCGGCCAGGTCAGGACGGCCGTGGAAGATCGGCCAAAGAACCCTGTTCGCGAAGCCCTCATAATATTCGTCCACATCCTTCTGCGAGAGATTAACAAGCTGGTAATTGATGCCGTCATCTTGCAGTGGTGTCAGCTCCCGCGTGGCGTCGTCGGCTACCACCTGCTTCGAGCAGCCCATCCAGAAGCCGTGCTCTTTCTTGAGCACCGCTTTCAGCGCGATGGCCATTCCGCCCGCGGGCGGCACCCCTTTTTTATCGGGCAGCGGAACCCTGTTGGATACAACGATCAGTCTACTCATTTCTACCTCCTGCGTTTGCATACGCAACGAGAGCCTCTTCGCTCCAGTTGTTTTTAAGTCACTGTGCATTATTTTCGCGATCACCGAATATAAGTTCCGCAAGATACGGAATAGAGACAGCGTTGATTAAGTATATTGTCGGTTATGTGGATATTTCTACACACTGTAACTGCCGAATAGATCCACCTTTACGTCTGGAATGTCAATCTTTTGGGGGTTTCAGATGAAATGCGGCTGAATCGATTGGGAGATGCGCGCTGCAGGCGCAGAAGGCCTCATCACGCTAGCCTCAGGGCCGCAGGGGAGGGGATCGGCTGGGCCAACGACCGGCATGTCGCACAGGCGGGCAGGACAAACGCCCTGAGCTAAATCGGAGAAACGGCCGAACACGCGAAGCTTGGCGAACTCGGTTCCTGGTTCACAGTGGCAGTCCCGCCTAGGACCTATGTGCCTGCGCTATTGTGTCATGCGCCCAACGAAGATTGTCCGACCTGCGGACCCTGCCTAATTTGCCTGATCGTCGCAGAAGCCAAAGCGACATCCAACAGGAGTAACCATGAAGAACATTCTCGTTTTGAGTCAGGACGCTTCAACGAGAGAACTGCTGGTGGATCTCCTGTCCAAGCATGAGTTTAGGATCAGGGCGGTCGAAAACGGCCAACAGGCCGCCAGCAAGATGGTTTCTGAAGCACTTGATCTGGCAATTGTCGATCTGAGCCTCGGTCGACAGGACGGCTTGCAATTCGTTCGGGATTTTGGCGCCAACAGGGACCTGCCGATCATCATCATCAGCGCCGATTACCTGGATGAGTCCGACAAGGTGGTCGGTCTCGAAACCGGCGCCCGCGATTACATCACTAAGCCCTTTGGCCATCCGGAGTTCCTGGCCCGCGTGCGCGCTGCCGTGCGCCAGCGACCGGGGCGTGAGCGAAACGCGATCTTTAATTTCGATGACTGGCAAGTCAGCACGAAACGCCGCCGCTTGCGTCGAGGCACGGGTCTTGAAGTGAAGCTGACTGCGGGTGAGTTCAACCTGCTCATGGCGTTCCTCAAGAACCCGGGCCGAGTGCTTTCGCGCGAGCAGCTTCTGAAGGCGACCAGAGTCTATGATCAAGAGGTCTATGACCGCAGCATCGACGTGCTGATCCTGCGCCTTCGCCGTAAGCTGGCACACCGCTCGAACCTGCAGTATATCCGCACCGAGCGCGGCGCCGGGTATGTTTTCGAGAGCGCCGTCGATGTCGAGGAGCTGAGGACGCGCCCCTAAGGCGGGCGCCCTTCCTTTGGAGCTCATCGGTGCTTCGTCAACCACTCAGCGTGTGTGCTTCACTCAAGTAAGGTTGACCGGGACGCGCGAATATGTTGTCTGCCTAACCGGCTAACGTGCCCGGCTTTCCGGGCGGGAAGCTCTTCGCGGGGCCGCCCGATCGGAAGCGTCAACTGATGTTTGCGGGCGTGGTCATTGAGGCACGTCGCGGACAAGATCGTGTGGACTGGTGTAGCCATGTGTGTTTAAAAAAGCGCGGCAGCCGGGCCGGTCACCAAGTCTCAGGCGACGAACGAGCTTTCCCTAGCAAACCGATTCGCAGGGGATACCGTCCTTGTCTCGGTCCAACTTGCCTCCCCATGAGCAGTTTGCGAGATACCAGTTGGCTTCATCACAT
The DNA here is from genome assembly GCF_037179725.1 of Mesorhizobium sp. Cs1321R2N1. Taxonomy (NCBI): domain Bacteria; kingdom Pseudomonadati; phylum Pseudomonadota; class Alphaproteobacteria; order Hyphomicrobiales; family Phyllobacteriaceae; genus Mesorhizobium; species Mesorhizobium sp. Cs1321R2N1. The sequence continues at coordinate 11,851 of NZ_JAPYKP010000111.1, forward strand.
GAGCTGATTTGAGAACATATCCGCCGCGGCTCACACGAATAGCCCGTCTGCGCGAGCAGCCTGCGGCTGACGATACCTCGTGGTGGGCCCGACGGGGTCGCCCCATCTGCATGCTCCGCTCGCCACTCCCAAGGCGCTTGAAACTTGCCGGCCCAAATACCGACCTTCGCCGCTTCCGCCTTCAACTGTTGCGGTGCGTACGCACCGTGGCTGTAGCGGGGCCAATCCAAGGCTTGGCCGTGCTCAACCATCCAAGCGGACAAGCCGGCACCATCGGAGCGCAGGCAGTCTCCGACAAACCGGTCATAGCGATCCCAGGAGACGAACGAGCAGTGAACTGGCCTGGAGGTCGCCAAGAAGGCGTTCAACGCTTCAGCCGCACGGCGTCCGCAGGGATATTCGAAGCCTTTCGCGTCATCGCAATACTGCTTGCTCTCCGGCGCATCGACTCCGTTAAGGCGAATGCGCTGACCGTGGATCTCAATCGTGTCGCCGTCGACGACGGAGGCGATGCCGGCGACCGGTGGAGGGCTCGGCCGGGTCAGATTCGACAGACTGATCTCGGGCATGCGGCCGCCGTGCTGCATGGCCAACTGAACCATCAACGCGCCAGCAGCAGCCAGAGTCACAAAGATCAGCCGCAGCGGGATGGGTCCCCAACGCCGTGCGCGTGACCGCTTGGCACCAGTGCGCTTTCGCCACTGGTCAGACCGATAGTCGTGCCGTGATCTGTCCAAGCCCATTCTCCCTCGGGGAAGAATGCGTCGGTCAGAGCAGAGAGTCCATAGTTGCGCCGTCTCGACCCGTTGCGGATGTAGGTCGGTGCCGCTATGGCACCGGTGGCGCACGACTTTGCTCACTCGCTTGGCGACTCGTTCATTATTGAATGGCCTCTTTGGCGGCCAGTTGCCGGAACACTAAGCACAAAAAGCGGAAATCCTGAGCCCGGCCGGCAAAATTCGCTTCCAACGCGCAATACGCTGCGGCAGTCGCAGCTTCTTGCCCGTAAAGCGCGATCGCGGCGCTGACGGCTCGTCCAGGATCGGTCAATGCTGCCATATGCGGCGACAATCCCGAACGGCTGTGGAGTTTTTCGCCAATCCGCTAGCTCGGCCGCGAATGCATCGCCGCCATCGATCCTAAGGAGCCCAGACGATCAAGACGAACTGCAGACGCGCAGTTTCCTTTGCCTGTTTCCGGCGCCAGATGTGAAATGTATGAACAAAAATGAAGCATAATGTACATGTTCATGAAATCGATAGCGCATAAGCGTTACTGACAATAATCTTATTTTAACTTGAATAATAATGATCGACGGCCATTATGGCTGTTTGGAAGGGGAAGGTATGATGATGCACAGCGGTGTACCAAAACAGCCTACACAAAATATGGCTTCCGCCGGTCGGACGGCCGAAAGCTTGCTTCAACTGATCACAGCCGGCGAGCTCACTTTTGCTATGGAAGGGCACGACGGTCTCTCAGCCGCGATCGTGGAGCGCGCGGGCTTCAAGGTGCTTTGGGCGTCAGGCCTGTCGATCTCATCAAGTCTCGGCTATCGCGATGCGAACGAAGCTTCCTGGTCCGAGGTTGTCAATGTTGTAGAGCGTATGGCAGATGCTGTGCGGATTCCGATCCTGGTCGACGGCGACAGCGGATTTGGAAATTTCAATAATGCGCGCCTCATGGCCAGCAAACTACGCCGATGTGGCGCAAGCGGCGTTTGCCTCGAAGACAAGGTGTTTCCAAAGATCAATTCGTTCGTGGGGGACCGACACCCCCTCGCCGAAACCGCGGAGTTTTGTGGGCGGCTCAAGGCGATCAAGGACCGAATTCCGGATCCGGAATTCGTGCTGGTCGCGCGTATTGAGGCGCTGATCGCCGGCCGCGGAATGGATGAGGCGCTGGCGCGCGCCTATGCCTACGCCGAGGCGGGGGCTGATGCCATCCTCATCCATTCCCGCAGGTCCGACGCCGACGAGATCTTCGCCTTCACCCGCGCCTGGCAGAACCTGCTTCCAGTCGTCATCGTACCAACGAAATATTACCGCACGCCGCTCTCCGCGTATCGCGCCGCAGGGATCTCCATGGTGATCTGGGCCAACCACAACTTGCGCGCCGCCACTGCTGCCATGCGCCATATTTGCGGTCGGATCGTTCGGGAAGAAACAATCGCCGGTATTGAGAGTGAGGTGGCAACGCTGGACGAAGTGTTCGATTTGCTCAAATACCAGGAACTGGCTGCGGCCGAAGAGAGATATCTACCACAGAAGGCGAGCGGCGTCCGTCAGCCGGTTTAAACCGCCCTTTTCTGAAAAGGAAACGAGACGAGGAGGCGCAACATGCTTGCGAAACGGACAAGCTTGTTCCGTTCATCGGGGACCGCCGCCGCGCGGGCGGCGGCAAGGGCATCTGCCGATGCTGGCGATGACATCATTGATCTAACGGCCGGTGAAATCTGGAGTGACCTTGCTCCAACAATTCGCGACGGTGCGTTCGAGGCCATCCGCAAAGGTGTCAATCGCTATACCGATACCGCTGGCATGATGGAACTGCGCGAGGCGCTGGCGAAAAAGGTGTCTCTCGATACCGGACAGATGTGGAATGCCGAAGAGCTCATCACCACGACAGGGGCCAAACAGGCGCTCTTCAGTGCGGCTATGGTGGTGCTCAACCCAGGCGACGAAGTCATCATCCCGACGCCCTACTGGTCGACTTTCCCGGCGCAAGTGCTGATCGCCGGCGGCAAACCGTCTTCGTCGAAACCCGCTCCAATGGCTATGTCGCGCGGGTCGAAGACATCGAGGCTGCAGTCACCACCCGGACCCGGGCAATCATCATCAACACGCCTGGTAATCCCACGGGTGCTGTTTATGACGCACAGACGCTGATGGCGATGGCCCAGCTCGCGATCTATCGCGACTTGTGGATCATTTTCGATGAGTGCTATGGCGAGTTCGTCCACGGGCATCATACCCATCACGCGATCGTCTCCGTTGTTCCGGAGGTTAGGCCTCGGACGCTCATCGTCAACAGCTTCAGCAAGGCTTTGGCACTGACCGGATGGCGAATTGGCTACCTCGCCGGTCCAAAGGAGATCATCAACGCCGTGAAGGCGCTGCAATCGCACACCACATCAAATCCGAATGTCATCGCCCAGCATGCCGTGTTGGCGCATCTAGAGCGAGGAGACGGCAGCTATGAGCGCCAACTGCGATCGCAGTTGACCAGCGCCAGGGAAATCGGTCTCAACGTGCTCTCATCGCTAACGCGGGTACCGGTGCCGAAGGCGCAGGGCGGCTTCTACTTCTATCTCGATTTAACGAACCTGCTAACGCGCGAGCCGTGGAATGTGATCCCTGACGACGCGGACAAGATAGTGCATTCGCTGACCAAAGCCGGCGTTGCAACGGTGCCCGGCACCGCCTTCGGCGATCCCGCTGCCATACGCTTCTCCTATGGAACTCCGCCAGCAAAGCTCGAAGCCGGGTTGAGCCGCATCGTCGAGGTGCTCAACGCTTGGGAAAGACCCCGCAAGATCGCGGAACACAGAAGGGGAACACATGCGGCCCCTAAAAAGGCCGTCATTCTAGCCGCGGGTTTCGGCTCTCGTCTGCGTCCACTGACCGATCTGCGGCCGAAGCCCCTGGTGGAGGTCAATGGCACGCCCATACTACACAACGCGCTTCGAAACCTGGAAGCGGTCGGCGTTGAAGAGGCGACTATCGTCATAGGCTATCGCAAGGACGCAATCCAATATGCATGCGGCAGTCTCTTCGGTGGCCTGAAGATCAATTATGTCGAGTCGGTGGTTTTCGACCGGACCGGCAGTGCCTACTCGCTCTGGTTGGCGCGCGATGCGCTCCTTTCCGGAGACTGCTACCTCCTCGAAGGTGACGTCTTCTTCGAAGAAGATGCTCTGCGCTATCTGATGATGAGCGACGCGGCAAATACCGCTGCCGTTGCGCCGTTCGATCCATCTATGGAAGGCTCCGCAGCCATTCTTTCCAGCGACGGCTTCATATCCGAGGTCCGGTTAAAGCAGACGGCAGCAAGCCTGGCCTCAGGCGGTCCGCCACTCTTCAAAATGATGAACCTTATCCGGTTCTCTGGCGCCGATCTCCGAACAAAGATCGTCCCCGTCCTTGGCGACATCATCGGCTCGGGTGCGACCAAAGCTTATACCGAGGAGCTGCTCGGTATCCTTATCGAGCGCAACGGACTGCAGCTTGCGGCGGCGCGATGCGATGATCTGAGATGGTATGAGATCGACAGCGAAGAAGACCTACGCGCAGCCGAGAGGATTTTCAAAGTCGAGCGATCTGCGAGATGCGGCTCCGGCCACATCGCAGCCGCCGCCGGAGAGTAGCAAGATGATCCGCTATCTCTTCGATGCTGCAAATGCCATCACCGCGCTTGGGCTGATCTTCGCCACGACCGCGATCTATTTTGCCTTGGTCGGACGCTTCGAGCTTGGCATTTGTTTCGCCTTATGGGCGCTTCTGGCGGATGATGCCGATGGCATGGTCGCGCAGCATTCCCCGAGCCGTTCGGCTTTGACGGCCCAGGTGGGAGCCGCATTCGATGGGCTAGCGGATTTGGTCTATGCGGCTGTCTTTCCGGCAGTTCTCCTCTTGTCTTTCAACGCGTTCTCTATTCCGTCGCTGTTCGCTGCGGTTTGCCTTGTCCTGTCAGGGGCCCTCCGCCTCAGCTATTTTTCTGCGTTCGGGCTGGACGATGACGGATTCGGCAGAGGATTGCCGTTGAACAACGACCTCTTCGTGTTGGCCGCCCTCTTTGCCGCAAACAGTTATGTGGCAATCCCTCACCTTGGCAGTCTCATTATAGGCGCGGCGTTGCTTCTGTCCCTGCTACATCTCTCAAATTTCAGATTTCCTGGTACCGGCAACTGGTTGCGCCTGGCCAACCTTACACTCGTTGCTGCGGGGTCTTTCGCCCTGCTCGCAAATCCACCTGCATCGTAAAGTGTAGGAAAATAGCATGGAAAGCTCTTTCGAAATCCGCACACGCACTGTCTTCGATCACTATCAGCGCGACCAGGAGAATGATCCTCACATATTTGACAGGCTGGTCTCCCTCATTGAGGAGGAATATTTCGGCCTGGCAGCCGGTAGCTTCCGCGGCCTTGACGTCTTAGACGCGGGCTGCGGCTCGAATGCGAACGCGTCTTATGCGTTTCTTGAAAAGGGAGCGCATAGCGTCGTCTCACTTGAACTGGGCGACGATTGGATGGATTGCGCGCGCAAACGGCTTAGCCGCTTCGGGCCACGCTCGCAATTGGTCGCCGGCAGTGTACTCGATCTCCCGTTCGACGAAAGGAGGTTCGATTTTGTTCATTGCGCCGGGGTTCTGCCGCACACCAGCGATCCGAAAAAAGGCTTCGAGGAACTTGCCCGCGTAACTCGTCCCGGGGGCAGCTTCTTTCTGACCATCATGGGCACCGCAAACGGCGTCATCTATCGATGCATCAACCATTTGCGAGAACTCTACCAAAATGATGAACAATTTCGCAGCGCGATCGACAATCTGAATGGATCCACCGCACGGCAAGCCATCGACTGGCTGTTAAACGTAAAAGAGAATGAAGAAAGAGAACATATCCCTGGCGAAAACAAATTCTTCCGAAGTCTTTTCGACGATGATTTGTTTGTGACGATTCGGGATCGTTTCCAGGCGCCAACCTACCACGAGTTCTCATTTACAGAGGAGCAAATCCGAGACTGGTTTGTCGAGTGCGGCTTCGACAACATTCGTAGGATCTCAAGGTATACAAGAAATTTCCACAACCTTCGGCGCTTTCTCGCGCCCATGTACCGTCATTACGACCATCCGCTTGCTCGGTTCTGGTTCGGCGATGGCTGCATCCAGATGATCGGCCACAAGCCAAGCACGCAGTCGGCATCACTTGTATATGAGAGCGACATTAATGTGCGGAATCTTCGGGATAGTCCTTAAGGAGGAAGGTATGCCGGTCTCCGCGGAGGCGGTAGAGCATTGCGCGGACGCTCTTGCTCATCGCGGACCAGATGCCAGAGGTCTATACATTGATCGTTCGGTTGCGTTCGCACATCGACGGCTATCCGTTATCGATCTTAATTCTCGAGCCAATCAACCTCTTCGCGATAACGAGACCGGAGTGGTAATTACGTACAATGGAGAAATATACAACTATCGTGAGTTGAAAAAAGAATTGCAGCAATTGGGTTACCGTTTTTTGACGACGTCCGATACCGAAGTCTTGATTGTCGGTTATATCGCGTGGGGACAAGCATTCTTGGATCGCTTAGACGGGATATTTTCCTTTGCGCTGTTCGATCCTCGAAATTGCCTTGTTCTCATCGCCCGGGACCGGTTAGGAGTAAAGCCACTTTACTACACGATTTGCGATACTGGACTCGTATTTGGATCGCAGCCGAATGCTCTTATTCGCTGGCCAGGGGTCATGCGCGGACCGGATATGATCGGCGCGCTCAGCTTTCTATCCTATCGCGCAGTTGTAGGATCCCGCACGCTGTACGCTGGCATTTCCAAATTAGAGCCCGGCTATCTCCTCGAGATAAGAAGCGGGCGCTACAGGTCCGAACGTTGGTGGGATTTGTCTGAGGGCATCTCACGCTCGAAGCCGGACTCCGACATTAAGGAATTGCTCGGAAGCGCCGTTCAACGCCAGCTGGTAGCTGATGTCCCGGTGGCCGTATTGTTGTCCGGCGGGCTTGATTCCAGCATCCTTGCCTATGAGGCCGGCGCTCGCTCACGAATCCATCCCATCTGCTATACCGGCAGGGTCGAGCCCTCCGAATATGACGAGACGGGCTATGCCATGGAGGTTGCCGCTGAGTTCGGGCTCACTCACCGCGTCGTCCCAATTCCAGAACCGTCCGATATTGAGGCTGTGGCAGAGCTGGTCCGTTTGCGTGGACATCCACTTGGAATGCATAACGAAACCGCCATGTATACGCTCGCAAAGGCAATTTCGAAGGAGCACAAGGTCGTACTCACCGGCGAGGGTGCTGACGAAATTTTCGCGGGCTATAGCCGCTTGTTTCGGACGCCATATGATTACAATCGAAGCAAATTCATCGCCGCATTGCCCTCTTCCTTGGCCCAGATCGCACGCCGGCGCCTTGGCCTTGGGGCCCATGGCAATCAGCTGCAGTTTTTCTTGGACCGTTATACGTACTTTCCGGCTGATGAGATCCGCTCGCTTGCTATCGATGGCCAGATGGGAACGGAGTACGAGATGGAACTCGTCGATCATTTTGCGGCTCAATTTGCGGAGGCCGAAGGAGACTTCTTTAGCAAAATATCACGTGTCTTCGTCTCTACGCATCTGCCAGCGCTGCTGGAGATGGTCGACAACACCACGATGGTAGCTGGGATTGAAGCTCGCGTTCCTTTCACCGATCACCAGCTTGTAACCGCCGCAATGGCAATACCCGGCTCCCAGCGGTTAAGGTGGAGGTCACCAATCGCTTCCGTCCAGGCACTTTGGCAGCCGGTCGCTTCCTTCAGCGAACGTCTTGACGTCTCAAAATATCCCTTACGAAGCGAATACCGGAGCGTCTTGCCCAAGTCCGTTTTATCTCGGAAAAAGATGGGATTTCCGCTTCCGCTGGGCCAATGGGCGGTGGGCGAGGGAGCAGCGCAATATCGAAGGCTGCTGTTTCACGAGGACTCTCCCCTAGGGAATTTATTCGATCCGCCTGCCTTGAGGCGTTGGTTTGAGGTCGGACGAGAAAGACCTTCTGATTCATTCGGTCGTAAGTTTTGGCTTCTGGCCAACCTTGCGCTTTTCTTCAGGGAGACATTCTCATGACAATGGAAGAACCAGCATGTGAGCTATTGCTTCTTCGAGAAGACTGAGTGATCCCAGGCCGCGTCGTCAACGCCGATGCCGACGAACCAGCAGAACAGAAGATCGTATTCCAGCCGCTCCATCAGGAGCCGTTCCGAGCGGATCGAATAGAACGCCTGTAGCAGCATAGCCCTGAGCAATTTGGTCGCGTCCCCACAGGTGGTGTAGCTCGGCGGTAGCGAAGCCGCTCGCGAGCGCGCCCTCAACAGCGCTGTAGCGAGCGAGCTGCTTTGCGGTGGTCATCGACAGTTCGCCGGTAAGGTCGGGTTG
>NZ_JAPYKP010000112.1:0-19899 GCF_037179725.1 Mesorhizobium sp. Cs1321R2N1
GAAACCACCAAACCGGCCGGCGCCAATTTTCTTCAGCAGCAGGCCAGGTTCGATGACTTCATCGACGAGTTCAACTCAGAACGCCCCCACCAGGCGCTCGGCATGGACTGCCCGGCAGAGCGTTACGTACCCTCAACGCGGCCCTATGCCGGCCTGCCTGATCTCGATTATCCGTTTCACGACAAGGCCGTCACCGTCACCACCTGCGGCCGCATCTGCTATAACAGCAAGAAGATCAATCTCAGCCTCGTCTTTGCCGGCCAGACCGTCGGCATCAAACAGGTCGAGGATCACATCTGGCTGGCCAGCTTCATGGACTATGATTTGGGATATTTCGACGATGAGACATGCAGGCTCGAACCACTCCAAAACCCGTTCGGGCCAAAAGTGTTACCCATGTCTCCGGTATAAACCGTAACCCATGTGTCCGGAACGGACCCTGAAATTGTGGCGATCCCGACAGGATTCGAACCTGTGACCATCGGCTTAGAAGGCCGGTGCTCTATCCAGCTGAGCTACGGGACCGTTGGCCGGCCAATGGGCCGGCTGAAATACTTGGCGCTGGCCGCCGGTCAATGCGTCCAGGGCGTCCTGCGGTCATAGCGGAAATTCTCCGCATAGGAAATCTGGCGGCGCTTGGTCTCTTTCGGCTCCTCGACGCGGAAGGCAAGCCCTTCCTTTTCGGCGTAGGCGACCGCTTCTTCGCGCGTGTCGAAGGTGAGCTTGATCTGGCTTCTCATGTCTCCCGAGGTGGTGTAGCCCATCAGCGGGTCGATCTTCTTGCGCATCTCGGGATCGAATTCCAGCACCCAATGGCCGGTCTTGGCCTTGCCGGACTGCATCGCGGTTTTGGCTGGGCTGAAAATGCGCGCGGACATGGCCACCTCTTTGTTGTGCGAGGCAGCGTCGCCGCCCGTAGGCCGTCATTACTGCGCATTGGCACCGGCGGCAAGGTTTTTGCACTTGCCATGTAACACCGAAATGAATAGGCAACAGACCGTTCGGAGTGTAGCGCAGCCTGGTAGCGCATCTGGTTTGGGACCAGAGGGTCGGGAGTTCGAATCTCTCCACTCCGACCATTTCTCTCTAAAATGCGATGCCGATGGCACCGAAGGGTTTTGCCCTTATTCGCGTTTCACCATTTCAGGCTCGCTTCCCTCGCCATTGCCGGCTTAAGCTGCGGCAAACGGGGGATTTGCGGTGCCTGGGATCGATGCTTGGGTGTCGCTGTTCGGGCCGGCCTATTTTGCCTATGCGGGCGTGACGGTTCCGTTCATGGTGACGTGGGCGATCGCCTGCGCGGCCCTGGCGATGTGGAACAATCGCGAGAGCCGCAGACAGGCCAGGCTGGCCCCGGGCATAGCCGCCTCCCATTCCTGGCCCGCCAGCATCGGGATGTTCGTGCTGGTCGCGGCCTGTTACATCGCCGCGCATTCCGCCGTTTATGTGGTGGTCCGGCATTTCGTCAGACTATGGCTGTGACCGCAAGCTCACCGGCTGACGGTGCCACGTTCAGAGCACCCTCGATATCGGTTTTTCGAAAAATCGGCTCCGACATACAACAGCCGGCAAGCGTGCTCCTTCGCCACTTCATAGGAGAAGCAATCGCCGAAATTGAGCGCGGCCGGATGGATGCCCTTCCCCCATTGCGCATATGCCTCCGCGATTCGCCTGGCTGACGCCGGCGTCACCGCAACAACCTCGAAGCCAAGCCCATCAATCAGGCTGGATAGCTCGGCAGCGATGCCACGATGGGCGGCGACGATCAGCGCCTCGGCGACGGTGCCGGCGGAAATCAGGAGTTCATCTTCGGCTTCGATCGCGGCGATGCAAGCGGCGGCCCGAGGTTCATCAAGTACGATCGCTGCGGCGGCACCCGCTCGATACATTCTTAAAGGCAAGCTCGCCGGGCGAGAACCCCAACCGCCTCATCCCGGCGAGCCTACAACCTGATTTGGAACGCAATCAGGACCGGGGTTAGCCGGCAACCTCGCGCTGCAAGACCGGTGCCAATCTTGTGTGCCAAAACGGGACCGAGGTGGAGACGGAGAATCGCTGGAGCCCTGAAGCCATCAAATCTCGAACTCGCCCTGACCCTCGTCCATGGCGCTCACGGTCTCGGCGGCCAGTGCCCTTGTGATCGGCATCTTGCGCTCCAGCGCGGTGCGATCCAGGCGCTCCACCACACGCATCGCGGTTGCCAGCGAACGCTCGATGCGCCGCACCAGATACTGCACGACATGCGGCTCGACCTCGACCTGCCGGTCGGCGAACAGCTTGGTGATGACGCCGGCGAGCAAGAGATCGTCAGGCTCGTGGATCTCGACGGTCGCCGCCGCCTTCAGCCGCGAGGCAAGATCGGGCAGCTTGACGCCCCAGGCCGACGGAAAGCGCCGCGCCGTCAGAAGCAGTGTCGAGCCAGCACCGCGCACGGTATTGATCAAATGGAACAGCCCTTGCTCATCGACCGCGCCGCTATCGACATCGTCGATCAGCGCCGGCCGCGCACCGAGATTGGCGATGCTGTCACCCATGCGCCTGGCGTCGATGGCCACCGCGTTGGCGCGAGCACGCCAGATCGAGGCCAGATGCGTTTTGCCCGAACCAGCGGGGCCTGCCAGCACCACCACTGGTGCTTGCCAATCCGGCCAGCGGTCGACCAGCGCGGCCGCCTGGTTATTGGTGCCGGAGACGACCAGCTCGTCGCGCGAATAACCGGTGCCGTGGCCGAGATCGAGCGGCAGTTGGCGCGGCGGATCGGTTCGCTGGGCAGTCACGTCAACGACGCGGTTGCGTGCGATGGCCGCCACCGCGATCGGCCGGCAACGGCGGCGCGGGTGCTGTCGCGTGGCCCTTGTAGAGTGGCGATTCCAGATAGCGGGCGATGGCAAACCGCACCAGAACGGCAACCGCCGCGGATGCAGGAACAGCAATCAACAGGCCGACAAAACCGAACAGCGCGCCGAAGGCGAACAACGCGAACATGAGCCACACCGGATGCAAGCCGACACTTTTGCCAACCAGCCTGGGCTGCAGGATGTTGCCTTCGACGAACTGGCCGATAAAGAAGACCACGGCAACGGCGACAATCATCGTCCAGTCCGGCCAGAACTGGACGAAGGCAACGCCGACGGCCAGCACCAGCCCGGTCAATGAGCCGACATAGGGGATGAAGGAGATCAGCCCGGCGAACAGGCCGATGAGGATGGCGAAGTTCAGCCCCGTCAGCGTCAGGCCGGTGGCATACATGGCGGCCAGCACCAGGCAGAGGGTGCCCTGGCCACGCACGAAGCCGGCGGTGGCGGTGTTGATGTCGCGCGCGATGGCGCGGACCGTCGCCACGTTGTCGCGCGGTACCCAGCTGTCGATGACCGCCACCATGCGATCCCAGTCGAGCAGCATGTAGAAGGCAACCACGGGCGTCACCACGAACAGGCTGACCACCGAGACCAGCGCCACGCCCGAACTCCAGATCGAAGTGAAAACCGTGGTGAGCAGGCCGAAACCGGAGGTCAGCAGCGAGTTCAACCCGTCGCGCAGGCCATTGGCGTTGACGCCGAATTTCTGTTCCAGCCACTTCGGATCAAAGGAGGTGATCAGGCTCTGCAGCCGCGTCAGGTACTCCGGCAGCTTGCCGGCGAAATCGGCCATCTGCGTCGCCAGCACCGGAATGAGGATGACGAAGGCCAGCACCAGCACGATGAGGAAGGTGATGAGGATGACCACGGTCGCCATGAAGCGGCTGAGGCCGAGCCGTTGCAGCCGGTCGGCGACCGGATCAAGGAAATAGGCAAGCACCATGCCGGCGACGAAGGGCAGCAGGATGGCGCTGAAGACATAAAGAAAAAGCGCCAGGATCGCGGCACCCGCCAGCCAGAAGAAGATCTGGCGGCGGAACGTGGCCGACGCCTCGGCCTCAGCCGCTGTCTCGCCGGCCGGCACGACGACGACCGTCTGGTCGTCCACGGTCTTGCCCCGCGCCACCGCTTTGCGGGCGGCCGGCTTGCGGGCAGCCTTGCCGTCGATGGGCTTGTCAGCCTGATTTACCGCCTTCGCCATAGCCGCTCATATGCCTCAGCCAAGCCACGAGATAGGCCGCGGCCGAAGCCACGGTCAAGACCCCGGACAGCAATATGAGGGTGGGCCGCAGAGGGTCGAGGTGCCCGGCAAAGGCGAGCTCCCCCAGCACAACCGCCGCCAGCGCGATCTGTATGGCGGTATTGGCCTTCGACACCAGAAACGGCTTTATCTCGACGGGATGGCCGATCACCGTGGACAACAGGACCGCGCACACGATCAGCGCGTCGCGCGACACCATGGTGACGACCAGCCACAGCGGCAATTGCCCGATGAAGCCCATGACGACGAACACCGAAACCAAAAGCAGCTTGTCGGCGATAGGATCGAGATAGGCGCCGAACCTGGACTGCTGGTTGAAGCGGCGCGCGATGAAACCGTCGACACCGTCGGAAAGGCCGGCAACGACGAAGCCGGCAAAAGCCCATTCCCAACGTGCCTGCAACATGGCCAGCACCACGGCAGGCACCAGCACAAAGCGCAGGATGGTGATTAGGTTGGGGATGGTCAACGCATTGTCCCGCCGTATTATGCCTCGAGAGAGATGAGGGAGATGGAGGGCCGAGGCAAGGGAGAAGCAGGCTGGGCCAGCGGCAGACGCAGTGTGCGATGCCCCGGCTATCCACGCTTTTGTCGACCAAACGGCGCCCGGTTCGGCCGTTATCCTTGCGGACCGAAACCGTTCATGCGAAGAGCCCGCAAACGAGCAGGAACATTGCGATGAGCAAGCGCGAAACCGGCCAGCATAAAACGGGCCAGAACAAAACGGCCAAGCGCAGAAACGGGCTCACCTATGCCGAGGCCGGCGTCGACATCGATGCCGGCAATCTCATGGTGGAAAAGATCAAGCCGTTGGTGCGCGCGACGCGCCGGCCAGGCGCGGATGGCGAGATCGGCGGCTTCGGCGGCCTGTTCGATCTCAAGGCCGCCGGTTTCACAGATCCGGTGCTGGTCGCCGCCAATGACGGCGTCGGCACCAAGCTCAAGATCGCCATTGATGCCGGCAAGCACGACACGATCGGCATCGACCTCGTCGCCATGTGCGTCAACGACATCGTCGTGCAGGGCGCGGAGCCGCTGTTCTTCCTCGACTATTTCGCCACCGGCAAACTCGATCCCGAACAGGGTGCCGCGATCGTCGGCGGCATCGCGCAGGGTTGCCGCAAGGCCGGCTGCGCGCTGATCGGCGGCGAGACCGCCGAAATGCCCGGCATGTATCACGGCAAGGACTATGACCTTGCCGGCTTTGCGGTGGGCGCGGCCGAACGCGGGCAGCTTTTGCCCACCGACGACATCGTCGAAGGCGACGTGCTGCTCGGCCTTGCCTCCTCCGGCCTCCATTCCAACGGGTTTTCCCTGGTGCGCCGCATCGTTGCCGCGAGCGGCCTGGCGTGGAGCGATCCGGCACCGTTCAACGACGAGGCGACTCTGGCTGAGGCGCTGCTCGAGCCGACCCGCATCTACGTGAAATCGCTCCTCAAGGCGATCCGCAACACGCACGGCATCAAGGCGCTGGCGCACATCACCGGCGGCGGCTTCCCGGAAAACATCCCGCGCGTGCTGCCCAAGGATTTCTCGGCCGAGCTCGACCTCGAAGCCATCGACGTGCCGCCGGTGTTCTCCTGGCTGGCCAAGACCGGCGGCGTGGCGCCGGAAGAGATGATGCGCACCTTCAACTGCGGCATCGGCATGATTTTGGCTGTCGCTTCGGGTCAGGCGGCGCAGGTTGCGGCCGTCCTGCAGGAAGCCGGCGAGACGGTGACGCCGATCGGCCGCATCGTGCCGCGCCGCGACGCCGGCGTCATCTATCGGGGCTCGATCGGCCTATGAGCGCGCGGAGGAAACGCACAGTCGTTCTGATTTCGGGGCGCGGCTCCAACATGACCGCGCTGATCGCGGCGGCCAGCGACCCGTCCTTCCCGGCCGAGATCGCAGGCGTCATCTCCGATAAGGCGGACGCCGCCGGCCTCGTCATCGCCAGGGCACGCGGCATCGCCACACAGGTCATTTCGCGCGCCGACCACGGCAGCAAGCAGGCGCATGACGCGGCGATCGACGCGGCACTCGCGGCCTTCAATGCCGACATCGTGGCGCTGGCGGGCTATATGCGCATCCTGACCCCCGGCTTTGTCCAGAAATGGCAGGGCCGCATGATCAACATCCACCCTGCCCTGCTGCCGGCCTTCAAAGGGCTCGATACCCATGCTCGCGCGCTGGCCGCCGGCATCCGCATTCATGGCTGCACGGTGCATTTCGTGACATCCGAGATGGATGACGGCCCCATTATCGCCCAGGCTGCGGTGCCGGTGATGGTCGGCGACAATACCGATACGCTGGCTGCCCGGGTACTGAAGGCCGAGCATCGGCTCTATCCGCTGGCGCTTGGACTGGTGGCCGAAGGCAAGGCGCGCATGGAGGAGGGCCGCGCCGTGCTTGCCCACTTTGCCGACGATGCCGACAACGGCACCTCGGTGGTGATGGCACCCGACCCGCTGCGCGAGGAGGCCGATCTCGAGCAGCTGGCGCGGATCACGCCTTAAGCCGAGGGCACGGCGATGAAACAGCTGCTCCTCCTACGCCATGCCAAATCGAGCTGGGATGATCCTGATCTCGATGATTTCGACCGGCCGCTCGCGGAACGTGGGTTGAAGGCAGCCCGATTGATCGGACGCGAGCTTGCCGCACGCGACTGGCTGCCGGACCTGGCATTGGTGTCACCGGCGCTGCGCACCCGCGATACGTGGCGGCTGGTGGCCTCGGAACTGCCCGCGCAGCCTCGGGTCGCGTTTTGGTACGCAAAGCAGACCCGTCGAGCGGCTGCCTGCTGGTTCTCGGCCACAATCCAGGCCTGGAGGATCTGGCAAAACAGCTTGCCGGACCGGGATCGGAGGCGAAGGCGCGCAAGAGGCTCGAGCAAAAGTTTCCGACAGCAGCCCTCGCGCGCTTCGTCTTTGAACACGATTGGTCTGGCTTGTCGGCCGCCCGGCTGACGCACTGTCTGCGGCCGAAGGATCTGAGCTAGACGGGTGCGGCAGATCAGACCTGCCGCACCCCTGACATCAGTTGCCCCATATGCCCTGGCCGGGCTCCGGCCAGTCGATGCCGGGCTTGATCTTGGTGTCGGCAGCCTTGTGCCTGGTCATATTCGTGTTGTTGTCGACGGCGCCGGTGGCGGCGTGGTCCACGCCGGCGACCGGGGCGACCGGCTGGTTGGCATTATCCGAGCCATAATGGTCGCTGCCGGCGAGTGCACCTCCGGTTGCGACGAGCATAGCGGCGGCAGCGAGAGCAAGTCTGTTCATTTCAATCTCCAGGTTCATCCGTTGGGCGGCGTCTTGGGAGGACGGTTCCGCTGAGGACAAGACCAGAAGCAGCCTGGTTTTATTCCTGACCGTGAAATGTTTTTTGCAGACTGCGAAGATCGGCTGATACGGCCAATGCCCAGGGCTCATCCGAAAAAAAGAGCGGCGGGCCAGGCCCACCGCTCTTTGACGTCGAGTTAGTCGAGGCCCCGCGCGGGATCAGCGGCCCCAGTTGCCCTGGCCGGGATCCGGCTGATTAGAGTCGGGCGTCAGTTTTAAACCGCGGTGTTCGACCGGCTTGCGGATCGAAGCCGTATAGCTGTGGTCGATCCTGTCCGCAGGCCCGGTGACAGCCGGCTGATTGACGTTGTCCGAGCCATAGTGGTCGCTGCCGGCGAAGGCGCTGCCCATGCCAACGAGAATGGCGGCGGCGGTAAGTGCGATCCTGTTCATTTTCTTTACTCCAATAGTTCTGGTCTGTCCGTCAAGTGGCGTGCCTTGGGAGGACTTCGCGTCGCTCGGACCACCTGAAAGTGGGTTTTTCGTTCGCCGGCTTCCAATCACGAAGATGTTCCTTTACGGCCAGATTCCGGACCTCAAAGGTCAACAAAGAATTTGAAAATAAGACGATTTTCATCAGCAATAACAGATTGTTACTGAAGATATCTCACGGGTATTGCACTGTATTTCGCCGAGCTCCGATTCGCGCTGCGCTCACGGCTCGTCAACATTAATTGAACCGACTGGTTCGATCCGTGATCAGCACGCGGGCTGCGCCCGCTCGATGGTTGTCCGGCATGGCCGGCCCGGTTGGCTCAACCGGCTGCCAAAAAAACAAGAGCGGCGGGCCAGGCCCACCGCTCTTTGTCGTCACGCGATGCTTGAAGGGATCAGCGGCCCCAGATGCCTTGGCCCGACTGAGCAGGCACCTTGGCATTGACGTCAGCCTGCGCCTTGTCCGCCTTCAGGATCGAACCGGTACGGAAGGTGTCGACATTGGAGGTCGACTGGCTGGCAACCGGCTGGTTGGCGTTGTTGGAGCCGTAGTTGTCGCTGCCGGCAAAAGCGGTACCCGTGGCAACGAGGATGGCGGCGGCGGTGAGTGCGATCTTGGTCATTTCAAGTACTCCTGAATTCAAAGGTGGATGGATTGGCAGTCGCGATTAGCGGCCGAAGAGGTTGCGGTCAGCGCCCTGGGGAGCCTGGACCGACGCTGCCGTCGACTTCGAGGTCGAAGCGGTGACCGACTGGTCGACGGTGGCGGCAGGCTGGTTGGCGTTGGCCGAGCCATAATTGTCGCTGCCGGCAAAAGCAGTGCCCGTGGCAACGAGGATGGCGGCGGCGGTAAGAGCGATCTTGGTCATTTTATTTACTCCAGAATTTCTTTGTTCTGTCCGTCTAGTGGCGTGCCCTTGGGAGGATTTCGCGTCGCTCGGACCACCTTCAGATGGGAAAGGCCTTTTGGGATTTCTAGTCGCACCGGTTTTGCAGTATTTCATTACATTATGGACAATGCATATTGCACCGCAGCATTTTTAGTCTGATTTATCACATGTTTTCAGATGGTTAGCGTTTGCATCTCGGGGCGCATGCCAGAGCAGATCGGAGGACATTGTTCACCGTTTGCGATACAATCCGTCAACCAGAACCGAACCGTTCGGTTCGATTTAATCTTCAAAACAGGGTGTCTGAGCCTACAAAAATCGGATCCCGACCGCGGCCAAGCCGCATTTGCCTTGCGTTGCGATCGAGACTATCGATCATTTCGGGTCCGATTGCCGAATGGGCCCGCCAATCGAGCCCGAGGCGGCCGTTGAGACCGAAAGTGGGCGGATGCTGGAACGGCAATAGACATGCGATTGCTGCTTGTGGAGGACAATCGCGAACTGGCGGACTGGCTAGGCAAGACCTTGCGCCAGGCGAATTATGTCGTCGACATCGTCCATGACGGCGAGGATGTCGAGCATGCGCTCGCCGCCGGCAACCACGCGCTTGTCATTCTCGATCTTGCGCTGCCTCGCATGAGCGGACTGGAAGTGCTGCGTATGCTGCGAACACGCGGCAACCGGGTCCCGGTGATCGTACTGACTGCCAATGCCAGCCTCGATGGCCGGGTCAAAGGCCTCAACGAAGGCGCCGACGACTATCTGCCGAAGCCCTTCCAGATCGAGGAGCTCGAAGCACGCATCCGCGTCCAACTGCGCCGCGCCAATGACCGGACGGCACCGGTCGTTGCCTGCGGCGACCTCGTCTTCGACACCAACACCAGGCTGTTTTCGCTCGGCGGCGAGACGCTGGCATTGACGCCGCGCGAACATGCCGTGCTCGAGCAGTTGATGATCAAGGCGGGACGCACCGTGAGCAAGGCCGCCTTGTCCGCGGCGATCTATGACTTCGAGACCGACGCCGATCCAAGCGCCATCGAGATCTATGTGCACCGTGTGCGCAAGAAGCTTGAAGGCTCGCGGGTCCAGATCACCACTTTGCGTGGCCTCGGCTATCTCTTGCGCCACGATGATCTGGCGCCATGATGATTTGGCGCCATGAAGACTAACAGCCTGCGCCTGCAATTGCTGGCCTGGGTCGTGCTCCCCCTGGCCGGGCTTGCGACCATCAATCTGTGGACCAGCCAGCGCAACGCTCTGGCGACCGCCGATCTGGTCACCGACCGCATGCTGGTCGGCTCGGCCCGCGCCATCGCCGAGCAGGTCGCCATGGCCGATGGCGTACTCGATGCCACCATCCCGCCGGCGGCGATCGAGATGTTCGATACCGGCGATCGCGACAGCGTCTACTATCGCGTCGAGACCGCCGGAGGACGGTTGCTGACCGGTTACCCCGATTTGCCGCAAGCGCCGCGGCATGCGAGCGTCGAGGCGAGCTATCGTGACCATATGTTGCGGCTCTTGACGCTCAGCCACGCGGTGATCGGCGCCGGCGGCGATTCCCCCATAACGGTCACCGTGGGCACAACGCTCTCCGGGCATGATGCGATGGCGAAGCGGCTGTGGTTCAGCGCCTTCGTCCAGCAGCTGGCGCTCGTGGCGATCGCCGGCGTGTTCGTGCTGCTTGGCCTGCGCCGCGGCCTGGCGCCATTGATAAGCCTGCGCGACGCGGTGCGTTCGCCAAGCCGAAGCGACCTCGATCCGGTTGACGTGCCGGGCGCGCAGAGCGAAATCCGGCCTCTGATAGAGGCGCTCAACGCCTACATGGAACGGGTGCGCGCGCAGATGGGAGCGCAGCGCCGTTTCATCGCCAATGCCGCACATCAATTGCGCACGCCGCTGGCGCTGCTATCGACGCAGGCAAGCTATGCGCTACGCGAAACCGCCACCGATGCGCGTCACGAAGCGCTGGTGGCGCTGCAGGCCAGCTCCGGCAAGCTGGCGCGGCTGGCCGAACAATTGCTCACCCTATCGCGTGCCGAGCCTGGCAGCCGGCGGCCACGCGCCGATCGCATCGACCTGACAGAAGCCGCCCGCCATGTACTGGAAACGCAGGCGCCCGCGGCGATCGCCCGCAAGATCGATCTCGGGCTGGAGGAAACAGGGCCGGTTGCAGTCATTGGCGACGGCACCATGCTGCGCGAGATGATCGTCAATCTTGTCGACAACGCGCTGCGTTACTCGACGGCAGGCGGCAGCGTGACGGTGAAGCTGGCCGCCATCGATAGCGAAGCCGTGTTGACGGTAGCCGATGACGGGCCTGGCATCCCGGCCGAAGAGCGGGATCACGTGTTCGAGCGCTTTTATCGCATCGCCGGTTCGACCGAGGAAGGCAGCGGCCTGGGCCTCGCCATCGTGCGCGAGGTTGTCGAGAATGCCGGCGGCCGCGTCACCCTCGGGGATGGCGCGGCCGGCGGTCTGGTGGTCGAGGTCAGGTTGCCCCTGGCATGACCCGACCCGCGCCCAGCGCGGGTTCGGACTCTCCTCGGAACAAAATCAGGTGCCCTGCTCGTTGAACGGCGCCGGCCGCCACTTGACGACATAGTTCTCGAAGCGGGTGATGATGAATTCCACCACCAGCGCCATAACCGCCAGGATGATCATGGCGGCGAAGACGCCATTGGCGTTGAAGGCGCCCTGCGCGGTCGAGATCAGCAGGCCCATGCCTTGCTTGGCGCCGAGGAATTCGCCGACCACGGCGCCGACCAGGGCAAAGCCGAAGCTGACATGCAGGCTGGCCAGGATCCAGCTCATCGCCGACGGGATAATGACGGTGCGGGTGATCTGGAACGGCGAGGCGCCGAGGATCTGGGCGTTGGCGATCATCGCCCTGTCGGCCTCGCGAACCCCCTGGAAGGCGTTGGCGAAAACGACAAAGAACACCATCACCACGGCGAGCGCCACTTTCGAGGCCATGCCGAGGCCGAGCGCGATGATGAAGACAGAGCCGAGCACGACGCGCGGCACGGAATTGGCGATCTTGATGTAGATCGAAAAGACATCGGCCAGCAGCCGGTTGCGGCCGAGGATGATGCCGGCGGCGATGCCGCCCAGTGCGCCGATGGCGAAGCCGAGGAAGGTTTCCTCCAGCGTCACATAGATCTGCAGCCAGAGCGGTCCCTGCGAGGTGCCCTCGGTGATCCAGGACCAGATCTGTTCCCAGATGCCCGAGGGGCTAGCGAAGAAGAACGGGTCGATGATGTTGTAGTCGGCGCCGAGTTCCCACAGGCCAAGGAACGCAACGAGGATAGCCAGGCGCAGGCCGATGACCAAAGCATGGCGGCGGCGCAGCCGGGCCCTCGCCCGGGCCTCGGCAACGGCAATGGAGGCATCGCGGACGGCGGCATGGGAAGCGGTCGGAGAGATAGCGGTCATGTTGGTGTCTCCTCTCAATGCCCGCTCTGCAAGGTGCGGCTCTGGCCGAGCTGCACTTCTTCGCGCAGGTCGTTCCAGATCACCTTGGCGATCTCAACGAATTTCGGGTCGTAACGGATGTCGGCCATGACACGCGGACGCGGCAGGTCGATGCGGTAGACGCTCTTGACCGTTCCCGGCCCGGCGGTGAGCACATAGACCTTGTCGGCCAGCGCCACCGCCTCCTCCAGATCGTGGGTGACGAAGACGACGGAGGATTTCTGTTCCGACCACAGGCCGAGCAATTCGTCCTGCATGGCCGTGCGCGTCTGCATGTCGAGTGCACTGAACGGCTCGTCCATAAGCAGAATCTTCGGCTGGTTGATGAAGGTCTGGGCAAGGGCGACGCGCTTGCGCATGCCGCCCGAAAGCTGGTGCGGATAATGTTTTTCGAAGCGGCCGAGGCCGACGCGGGCGATCCAGTCGCGGGCCCGATCATAGGCCTGCGCCTTGGGGATCCCGCGATAAAGCGGACCGGCGGCGACATTGTCGATGACGCTTCGCCAGGGAAAAAGCGCATCGGCCTGGAAGACGAAACCGATGTCGCGGCTGATATCGGTGACCGGTTTGCCCATGACGCGGACATGACCTGTGGTCGGCCGCAGCAGGCCGGTGACGAGGTTGAGCGTCGTCGACTTGCCGCAGCCGGTCGGCCCGACGACGCAGGCGAATTCGCCACGCGCCACCGTCATGGTGAAGTCGCGGATCGCCGTCATCATATGGCCGTCGGGCGTGACGAAGCGTAGCGTCACATCATCGATGGCGATCGCGGCATCGGCCGGCGGCGCGGCCTGAGACAACTTCTCGGCCGCCATCGTTTGCACTTGCATGGCATACTCCTGTGGCGATGATGCGAGAATGCCTGCGGCCAAAACTTGTGGGCCCGCCATCTCTCGACATCGGTAGGCGCGCCGCTGCCAAATCGATTCAGGCCAGCGGCGCAACTTGTTATTCCTCAAGAGCGAACCGGGTAACCCGCCTCGCCTGCCTGCCTACTTGGCGGCGTCGACGAATTCCGTCGTGAAGGTTTTCGACAGGTCGATCTGCTTGCCCTGCAGGCTCTTGGAGAAGGTCGACAGAACTTTCAGCACCGTCTCCGGGCCATCGGCCGGCATGCGTCCGTCGGGCGTGAACATCGCCTTGCCGCCGGCGAGCCCCTGGATATAGAGATCCTTGTTGCCGGCGTAATAGTCCTTCGGCATCTTGTCGGCGATCTCCTCGGCCGAATGGCCGGCGATGAACTTCATCGTCTTGACGAAGGCATTGGCGAGCTTCTGTGCTTCGTCCTTGTGGCCTTCGACCCAGGAAGACTGGACGTAGAAGGATGCCGCAGGATAGTCGCCGCCCAGCGCTTCCTTGGTCTTTTCGGGCGTGCGCATGTCGACCAGGACACTGGCCTCGCCGGTCTTGAGCAATTTCGCGATGGTCGGCTCCGTGGTCATGCCGGCCTGAATTTGGTCCTGCTTGACGGCGGCGATGAAGGTATTGCCGGCGCCGACCGGCAGCAGCGTGTAATCACCCGGCTTCAGGCCGCTGCGGACGGCAAGATACTGGGTTAGGAAATCGGTCGACGACCCAAGCCCGGTGACGCCCAGTGTGGCGCCCTTGAAGTCGGCCGGCGACTTGATCTCCGGGTGCTTGGCGGAGACCAGTTCGACCTCGCCAGGGGCCTGGCTGAACTGGACGATCGACTGAATGTATTTGCCCTTTGACTGCAGGTCGACAGTGTGGTCGTAAAAGCCGACAACGCCCTGCACGGCGCCGGCCAGCAATTCATTCTCGGCCTCGACGCCGGCTCGCGAGTTGATCAGTTCGACGTCGAGCCCCTCATCCTTGAAGTAGCCGAGCTGCTGGGTGAGCACGGCAGGCAGGTAAATCTGCTTTTCCATGCCGCCGACGATGATGGTGATCTTGTCCGCGGCGGACGCCGCGGTCGCGCCCGTGCCGACAATGGCGAGCGTCAGCGCCGCCGAACGCAAGATGCATTTCGAGATCAAACCGGTCATGTAACTTCCTCCACCTGGGCGGCGCGCCATCCAGGCTGCGCCGCATTCCTCCTGCCGGCCACTCCCGCACCGGTCACGCGGCGAACGCCGCAATGAATCAATTGCATGCCCAAGCTTTCAGCTGGCTTTCAGCCACTTTAGCAACCGGGGAATGAAAACAGCCAGGATTTGCCGGTTACGATGCGCCAAAACCCAATACGTCGCGCATGTCGTACTCGCCGGGGGCGCGGCCCGCCACCCAGAGTGCCGCAGCGATGGCGCCACGCGCGAACATGATGCGGTCGCCAGCCGCATGCGACACGGTGACGGTTTCGCCCTCGGCGCAGAAGCTGACGCTGTGCTCACCGATGATGCCGCCGCCGCGCGCCACCGCGAAGCCGATCTCGCCCGCGGGCCTCGCGCCGGTGACGCCATCGCGGACGCGCCTGGCAACCGCGTCCAGTTCGACGCCGCGTCCGCCGGCAACGGCTTGCCCCAGCATCAGCGCCGTGCCCGACGGCGCGTCGACCTTGTGGCGATGATGCGCCTCGAAAATCTCGGCATCCCAGTCTTGCGGGCCAAGTGCCCGCGCTGCCCGCCCGACCAATCCGACCAACATGTTGAGCCCGAGCGAAAAGCTTCCGGACCGCACAATGGCGACGGTTTTCGCGGCGGCGGCGATGGTGGCCAGTTCGGCGGCATCGAAACCCGTCGAGCCAATTACCAGCGCTGGTCCACCGCGCTCCGCACAGAAGCTGGCCAGATCGGCGGAGGCGGCCGGCGTGGTGAAGTCGATGACCACATCGGCCACGGCAAGCGCCTCGTCGCGGCTCACCAGCCCATCACCGACACAGCCTGGGCGGTGAAAGCGGGCGGCAAGCGCCAGGCGCGCATCGGCCCGCACCGCATTCGCCATCTGGCGGCCCATGCGGCCGAGCGCGCCTGATATGGCGATCCTGATCGGCGACTGCGCCATCGGCTCCTGCTATTTCCACATCCCGCGCATGCGGGCGCCGATGTCGACGCGCACCTCCGGCCGGGGTGCCCTGCCCTGCGCCGCTTGCGCGGCCGGCCACGAAAGCTGCTGGAAGGCGGCAAGAATGGAGGCCGGGATGAAACGGGTGCGCGAGGCATAGAGATGGCGGTCGCCGCGCGCCGCCTGGCCGTGCGGAAAGAAGCGCTGCGGCATGACCAGGTTAAGGCTGTCCTTGGCTCGTGTCATCGCCACGTAGAGCAGCCGGCGCTCTTCCTCGATGTCCTCTTTGGTGCCGACGCCGAGATCGGCCGGAATGCAGCCATCGACCGTGTTGAGCACGAAGACGTTCTTCCACTCCTGGCCCTTGGCCGAGTGGATGGTGGACAGGATCAGATAGTCCTCGTCGCGATGCGGCGGCCCGGCCTGATCGCTGGTCGCGTCCGGCGGATCGAGCGTCAGCTCGGTCAGGAAGCGTTCGCGCGAGGCATAGCCCGAGCCGATCTGCTCGAGCTGCAACAGGTCCGCCCGGCGCGTGATCGCATCCTCGTGGATGCGTTCCAGATGCGGTTCGTACCACAGCCTGATCTGTTCGAGGTCGGCTGGCCATTTGGCGCCAGCTCGCAAGCCGGAATAAAGCGAGACAAAACCCGGCCAATCGTCGGCGGCGCGCTGCGGCGGACGCCAGCCGGCCAGGCCCATCGCCTCGTCCAACGCCGACGTCATCGCTTCGACGATTTGCGCGGCGGCGGAAGGGCCTATCCCCGGCAAAAGCTGCAGCACGCGAAAACCGGCGACACGGTCGCGCGGGTTTTCGGCGAAGCGCAGCACTGCCAGCACGTCCTTGACGTGGGCTGCATCGAGGAATTTCAGGCCCCCGAACTTGACGAAGGGAATGTTGCGCCGCGTAAGTTCGATCTCCAGCGGTCCGCTGTGGTGCGAGGCACGAAACAGCACCGCCTGCGACTTTAGCGCGGTGCCAGCCTCGCGCTCCGCCAGGATGGTGTCGCAGACGAAATTGGCCTGCTCGACCTCGTCACGCACGGTCACAAGTCTTGGCTTGTCGGCGGATTTGCGTTCCGACCACAGGTTCTTGGTGAAGCGCTCCGAAGCTTCGCCGATGACCGCATTGGCGGCCGCCAGAATGGTCTCGGTCGAGCGGTAATTGCGCTCCAGCATCACCACATCGGCGGTCTGGGCGAACTGCCTGGGGAAGTCGAGTATGTTGCGCACTTCGGCAGCGCGGAACGAATAGATCGACTGCGCGTCGTCACCGACCACCGTCAGCCCGGCGCCGTCGGGTTTCAGCGCAAGCAGAATCGACGCCTGCAGCCGATTGGTATCCTGGTATTCGTCGACCAACACATGGTCGAAACGCCCGCCGAGATGCGTGGCGATTTCAGGCTCGGCGGTCATCTGCGCCCAGTAGAGCAGCAGATCGTCGTAATCGAGCACGTTCTGCGCCTGCTTGGTCTCGACATAGCCGGCAAACAGCTGCTTGAGCTGCTCGGCCCAGCCGGCGCACCAGGGGAAAGCAAATCCCAGCACCTCACCGAGCGGCACCTGCGCGTTGACGGCGCGCGAATAGATGGCAAGGCAGGTGCCTTTGGTCGGAAAGCGCGCTTCCGTCCTGGAGAAGCCGAGTTCGTGGCGTACGAGATTCATCAGATCGGCGGAATCCTCGCGATCATGGATGGTGAAGGCCGGATTGAGGCCGATCTCCAGTGCATAATCGCGCAGCAGCCGCGCACCGATGCCATGAAAAGTGCCGGCCCAGGTCAGCGCATCCGTGATCACGGCAGCTTCGCGGCCTAGCACCTCGCCGGCGATGCGCTCGACGCGCCTGGCCATTTCGGATGCGGCGCGCCGCGAAAACGTCATCAGCAGGATGCGGCGCGGGTCGGCTCCCTTGACGATCAGATGGGCGACGCGGTGCGCCAGGGTGTTGGTCTTGCCGGAGCCGGCGCCGGCGATGACCAGCAGCGGGCCTGCAATCTTGCCGTCGCCATGTTCGACGGCCTGGCGTTGGGCGTCGTTTAGCCGGGCGAGATAAGCCGGCTGGACGGTCGAGTCCAAAAAGGTCGAATCATGGGCGGCGAGGTTCATCGCCCATCAAGCATCGTTTCCGCTTTGTTCGCAACAGAGAAGCAGCTCCGCCAATTCGACGGAACAAGAAGGTCAGCGTTTCGGGTCAACGCCCATCGACGCCGATTGCCGGCGCAACGCCTCGCGGTCGTTTGCGGGCGCCGGCAACAAGAGAGGATCGACACTGTCGGGTACCTCATCGATCATCTTGCGGGCGAGACGGTAAGTAACAAAGGCCAACGTGCCAACCAGCAGCAAACGGATCATGCGGCGGTCCTCCTTCGCTGGGTCAACCTGAGGCAGGGGATTTTGTTCCCTCGGTGCAATCGAGCAACCAAACCGACACCGCGTCGTTTTGGGGGTGGAGGAAGTAGCGATGAAAAAGCTAGTACTGATCCTCGCGCTGGTGGGATTGGGTCTCTCGGCTTGCGACAACAAACTGCCGCCGACAAAGGCGCCTGGAGCGGACCAAGACCTCGCAATTCCTGTCGTGAACAATGGCATTGCTGGCCAGTGAATGGTGCCCTGCGCCAGGCGATTACGGCATCGCCCTCAACGCATTGCCGCGATGCGTTCCTCGAGGCGATCAGGGCGGAACTTGGCAGTTCGTGGCCCGCCAAGCGCGAGCATTCTAAATTTAACGAAAACTAATTTAGCGCAGGGAAGAAGGCCGGCGCCACTTGGGAGGTAATCTGATAGCGCCGGCCAGGCGGATATCAGGTCCGCCGCGCCAGGGAGGCTAGCTGAGTCTTGCCGATGCGTCATGCGAGATCAGGGATTTCAACCGTTTCCGGGCATTTTCCCCCCGTAAAGTGCCGCGAAAAGCCCCCCGGGGTTCAAGTCCCAAGCCGCTGCCTGGCGATGGCGACGTGGAAATTGACGCCGAACAACAGCCCGTCATCGTTGAAGTCGTAGCTGGAATTGTGAAGCGGTGCCGAGACCTCGCCGTTGCCGAGGAAGACGAAGCAGCCCGGCACGTGGTCGAGGAAGCGGGCGAAATCCTCCGACGCCGTCATCGGCTCGCGGGCGACCGCGATATTGCCGGGTTCGAAAACGGTCCCGGCGGCTGCGAAGGCCGCATCGACCAGTTCGGCATCGTTGCGCAAGGGCACGAATTCCCTGGTATAGTTGACCTCGGCGGTGACATTGTAGGCGGCAGCGATACCTTCGGCAACAATGCGCATCTGGCGTTCGATCTCGGCGCTGACCTCGGGGCGGAAACTGCGCGCGTCGCCAAGGATGCGGGCAAGGCCCGGCAGTGCGTTGCGGGTGCCGTCGGTGATCAATTCGGTCACCGAAACCACGGAAATGTCGGCCGGGCTCAGCCGTCGCGAGACGATGGTCTGCAGGTTGGTGACCAGCGCACAGGCGGCAACCAGCGTTTCCTGACCCGAATGCGGCCGAGCAGCGTGGCCGCCCACCCCCCTGAGGACGATCTCGAAAATATCTTCGGCCGACATGACCGGGCCGGCGCGGGTTTCGAAATGCCCGACGGGCAGGCCCGGCATGTTGTGCAGGCCGAATATCTCGTCGAAGGGAAAGCGCTGCATCAGGCCATCATCGAGCATCGCCAACGCGCCTTTTCCCCATTCCTCCGCCGGCTGGAAGATGAAGCGCACCGTGCCGTCGAAACCACCCTCCCCGGCCAGAAGCTTGGCCGCACCCAGCAGCATCGCCGTGTGGCCGTCATGGCCGCAGGCATGCATGAGACCGGGATTGCCGGAGCGGTGGGGCGCGGTCGATTGCTCCGATATGCGCAGCGCATCCATGTCGGCCCGCAGCGCGATGGCACGGTTGCCGCTGCCACGCTTCAAAGTGCCGACGACGCCGGTGCCGCCGACACCCTCGGCGACATCGTCCAGGCCGAATTCGCGCAGCTTGGCCGCGACGAAGGCTGCCGTGCGCTTCTCCTCGAAGCCGAATTCGGGATGCGCGTGCAGATCGCGCCGCCATCCGGCCATCTCCAGCTTCAGCGCATCGCGATCGATTTCAGCCATTGTCTGATATCTCCTGATCCGCAAGGCGGGTGACGACATCAAGCAGGATGTTGGCGCCGGCGACAAGCTCGGCATCGGCGGTATGTTCGCGCGGATTGTGGCTGATGCCGCCGGCGCTCGGCACGAAAATCATCGCCGCGGGCGCAAGGCGCGCCATCATCTGCGCGTCGCGGATGCGGCCAAGCAGTCTTTGTGCGTCAATCGAGGTCATGGCTTTGCTTGAGAAAGCACCTTGCCGGCAAGCACATCCTCCGGATTCATGCCGACGAGTTCAGTATAGCGGCGGGGATCGGTTGCGCCTTCGGTGTTGACGACCAGCACGCGCGAAGTGGCGTCGAGGCCAAGCTCGGCCTTGTGATCGGCCATCGCCCGGATCAGGCCGGCAAGACCGACCCCGCCGCTTTCACCGGCGACGATGGCCGGATCGTTGCCGGCCGGTCGTGCCAGCCGACGCATGACCGCGACGGCGTCGTCCTCGTCGACGGTCATGAAGGCATCGGCGGCGCGTGCCAGCACCCGCCAGGCGACCGGCGACGCCTCGTAGCATTCGAGCATCGCCATAACCGTCGCCTTGCCATGCGCGATCTTGACCGGATGCCCGGCCTTGGCGGCGCCGAAGAC
>NZ_JAPYKP010000113.1:0-19888 GCF_037179725.1 Mesorhizobium sp. Cs1321R2N1
CGGCCACGCGCCGGGCCGCGTCCAGCGCGCGGCGCGCGGCTGCTTCATTGTCTTCGGAATAGAGGCCGAGGCAGCCATGGCTGATGCGTCCGCGCCGCTCGACATCGGTCATCTCCACCGTGACCATGCCGGCGCCGGACATGGCCAGGTTCATCCAGTGGTAGAGATGCCAGTCGCTGGCCGAGCCGTCCTCGGCGGAATACTGGCACATCGGCGCCACGGCGATGCGGTTGGGGAAGGTGAGCCCATCGAGTGTGATCGGCTGGAAAAGCGATGTCGTCATGAACAAACTCCGGGGAGGGGAATGCGCTATTTAGGCAATGGCACCCTTCCATACCACACACGAGACAGTGAAGCGTGCTGGACCAATCGCTGGCCCGATTGCGCCTGTACCGGTTCGCGGCTACGCCTGCCTCCGCCAGCAAGCATCGAGGTGTCAGATGGAAGACCGCATTCGTATCCGCTCGGAAGAGATTCTTTCCAACGACTGGGCGGTCCTGAAGAAGACCGTGCTCGACTACCGCCGGCGTGACGGCCAATGGGAGACGCAGATTCGCCAGACTTATGATCGCGGCGACGGCGCGGTGATCCTGCCCTATGACCCCCGGCGTTCGACCGTGCTTCTGGTGCGTCAGTTTCGCTATCCCGCCTATGTCACCGGCCACCGCGAACCGCTGATCGAGGCCTGTGCCGGGCTGCTGGACGAAAACGATCCGGAGACCGCCATCCGCAAGGAAGCCGAGGAAGAACTGGGTTACCGGTTGAACAAGATCGAGCGGCTGTTTTCGCCTTATATGAGTCCCGGCAGCGTGACCGAGCGGCTCTGGTTCTTCATCGCGCGCTATTCGCCCGCCGACCGGATCTCGGCCGGTGGCGGCGCACCCGACGAAGGCGAGGACATCGAGGTCCTGGAAATGCCGCTCGACGAAGCGCTGGCCGGCATCGCCGATGGCCGCATCATCGATGCCAAGACCATCATCCTGATCCAGCATCTGAAGCTGAACCCGATGGCGGCTTGATCAGAGACCGAGGGATTCCAATTCAGCCCGCATGATCCAACAGGCGGGTGGTTGCTGCGCTGCGATGATGTTCGGAATTAACGCGATCGATGCCTTCGACGGTGATGGCGAACGTCCCGTTTTCTGTTCTGGCTATCCAGCCCTTCGCTTTTAGATACCAGAGGTGAAACTCGAGGTGCTCACGCGGACAGCCTGACATTCGTTCGAGCTCATCGTCGCCAATGCCAGGATTGTTGACGTCCTGTCGGCGTTTTACATAAAGCAGTGAGAGCACTTTGGCTTGAAAGACCGAATCGCGATCGAGGTTGTTGGTGTTGCTCGCCTGATCGGTCAGTTCGGCCCGGAGGTTCAAATGGGCCTTGTATTGAATATCGTATTGCGCACGCTTGACCGGATCCTTGAGCGTGTTGTGAGCCTCCAGGATATCGCTGAAGCGTGACTCGTTGCCGGTGACCTGGTTGTCGGGGTGGTAGCGCATGGCAAAGTGACGAAAAATGCGCTCTATCGTTTCCGAATTGGCATTCGGACTGATTTCCAGCATTTCATAGAAGTCAACGAACATACCGGGTTCCCCATGCCATGCATTTTCGACTGTCTCTGCCGCACAGGTGACAACCTTGGCGATGACTATAGGGTATATATTTCACGATTTAATAATATGACGAGCGTACGACAAGCACAGGATTTAAGCGAAAAACGTCGGACCTTTGCGTCCTGAGCCGCAGACTTTAGTCTGGGAGCATTTCGCTCGTCGGAGGCGGCTTGCATGACTGATAAACCTTCTGACCCTCCGGTAGAGCGTCGAACGCACCTGCGTGAGGTGGTTTTGAAGGACGCGTTCATAATCACGCAGGACGGCGAAATAGGCTGCGCCGTCAGAAATCAGCATGAGCACGGCGCCGAGTTGCGTGTCGCCGCGGGGGCAAAAGTGCCAGATAACTTCCGGCTGCGCGTACCGTTGGACGGCGCGACCTATCGAGCGGAAGTGCGGTGGAGAAAAGGCGAGCGGCTAGGCATCCAGATCCACGGCAATTTCTCGCTGAAGATTAGATGATAAGGGGAGGCGGGTTTGGTAATCCGGGTACGCGTACGAAGGAAACGAGGTTCGATCGGGGAAACTTGCTCCAGTTCGGTTGGCAGGTTCATCTCTCGGCCCGTCCCTTTGTATCCCCGACCTTGCACCGGGTACCCGCGAACTGTTCTAAATGCATTTTTGTATAAATATTCAAAGTGGTCGGACGACGGGCGTCGAACCCGTACGGTCGCTCCGATGCTGCCTTAGCGCAAACCCATAGATTTATAGATTTCATGGCGAGTTATTTCAACGATAGCCCAATCGAGACTGCCGAAGATGATCGCTACGGTATGGCCGGATTTGCCATGTCGATTGCGAACAGCATCTTGCGTATCAAGAATCCGGTCGGAACCACTATTGCGCTTAACGGACCATGGGGTTCCGGCAAAAGCAGCGCCGTCAACCTGATTAGATCCGCCCTTCGTGAGCAGAAGGATGACGGACTTGTCGTCACTGATTTTAAATGTTGGTGGTACCGCGGAGAGGAGGCGCTTGCCTTGGCATTTCTTCAAAACCTCAACGGCGTATTGCGGGCCAGTTTGGGGAATAAGGTCAAGGATCTTGTTCCGCGCCTTACACAACGCCTACTGCAAGCTGGCCCGGTCATCGGCACTGCTGTGTCTCTCGCAAGTGGAAACGCGTGGGCGACGCTGATTCCTGGGGTATCTAAATTTGCCAGCATCTTCTTTCCTGACGGCGAAACTGTCGAAAAGACCTTTCGCAAGTTGGCTGAAATCCTGGAGAAGGAGGAGCGTCGGTTCCTTGTCGTCATTGATGACATCGACCGCCTTAACCCCGAGGAAGCGATCGCCATATTCCGTCTGGTAAAGTCCATCGGTCGTTTGCCCAACGTGATGTATCTCTTGGTTTTCGACCGCGAATTGGCGGAAAAAGCGGTGCTGGGACGCCATCCATCTGAAGGCCCGCATTTCCTTGAAAAGATCATACAGGCCGGTTTCGAACTACCGGCACCCCTTCCAACTGATTTGAACAATGCCGTACTGACAGCAATCACCGATGTTTGCGGTGAGCCAGTTGAGGCGCAGGTCGTCAGGATCATGAACGTTTTTTATGATGTGGTTGCGCCCCACATAACGACGCCTCGCCACGTAGCCCGCTTTCACAATGCAATAAGCGTGACCTGGCCAGCTATCGCGGGCGAAGTGAGCCTCGCCGACTTCATCGCACTAGAGACGCTGCGCCTATACGAACCGGGCCTATTTAAGGCGATAAGATCAAACAAATCCGAGGTCTGTGGCGTACGTGACAGAGGGTCGCGCAACTACGACCAGCAGAAGCGGTTCGATCTATTCTTGGATGAGGTGCCGGAAGTCCGTCATGAACTGGCAAAAACCGCGCTGCAAAGGCTGTTTCCGAAGCTTGAGGAGATGGGATACGGCTATGAGTGGATCGCCGAATGGGATGCTGACCGAAGGGTGTGCGTCGAGGCCCATTTCGACACCTATTTTCGACTGTCCCTCAGCGATGAGGCCCTTTCTTCGAAGCAGATCAACGAGCTCGTAGAGCGCGCGGACGATGCCAATTTCATAAAGGAGCAGCTTCGCCATGCCGCGAAGAGCGAGCGCCGAAACGGACGCTCAATGGTGCCGGTCTATCTCGACGAACTGAGGACCCACGCAAAGCAGATCGAAAAATCGAAGGCCGAGTCGTTTCTACGGACGCTTTTCGAGATCCATGACGAGATCGATTTAGAAAAGGATGCTGATCGCGGCTTTAATGGCATGGGTAACACGAGCCTGAGGGTTCATTGGCTCATTCGCCGCCTTACCCGCGATAGGTTCACGTTGAACGAGCGTAGCGATCTCTATCTCGCGGTCCTCCCATCGGCAGCGCTGGGTTGGCTGGTTGATTTCGTTTCGTCAGCCCGTCGCGACCACCTGGGCGAACGGCAGGGCGGGCCAACACGGGAGGAGGATTGTCTTGTCACCAAAGAAGCGATCGAACCAATTACCGCTATTGCCCTTCGTGCCGTTCGCGGCGCTGCAGGTGACGGATCGCTGCTTCAGCATCCGGAACTTATGTACATACTATACCGCTGGCGTGACTTTCTCGACAACGATGCAAAGGAAGTGCGCGCATGGACGGACGAGCGGATTAAAGAGGATAGCTCGCTGGTAGCCCTCGCTCGTGAGTTGACGGGAAAATCGTACTCGTTCGGCATGGGCGGGTTCGGCAGCCTGGGCGATCGGGTATCGAAAATGACTGAGGTCGCTCATATCGGCGACGACACAGATGTTATTGATCCGCAGGCATTCCGCCGGGCGCTGGAACGGGTCGTCGAAGAGGCTAAGCTTGATCCTGAGTCTTTGAAAGTCATACGTGTGTTTCTCGACGCTTGGGACCGTAAGCGATCAGGTGAACGGGATTAGATTAGATTCCCGTGTTGCCCCTGCTGCCATCAGGGCAGCCGAGATCAAGGCAAAGGTCGAGCTGGTGCGGACGACGGGAATCGAACCCGTACGATCAGAGATCGAGGGATTTTAAGTCCCTTGCGTCTACCAATTCCGCCACGTCCGCAGGCCAGCCCTTTTCAGACGCCAGACAAAGCCCGTCAAGTCGTGTTCTGCGCTGCCCGAACGCGCAACCCAGAGGAGGTCGCGTAACGATACTGGCGCGATCACGGAATTATCCGCGCCGCGGGCGTGGGTAAATATCTCGGCGGCGGACTTGATCCGCCATGGCCGGCGCCTCTCAGGCCCAACCCATCCCCCCGCCCACTTGGGGGCGCCGGCCGCCCCCACATCCGGCAAGACAGGTCTGCGCGCTGCTTGTCCAGCAACGACGCCGGTGCCACGTTCAGAACTTGTAGCTGAGATTGATGCCGACCGTGTTCAGTTTCACGCTCTGATCACGATCGTTGAAGGGGGCTGGTGCCTCGTGCTTCTCTGAGCCGAAATCGTAATAGCGATATTGCGCGCCGACGACGAACTTGTCGGTCAGCGCGTAGTCGACGCCCGCGCCCACGGTCCAGCCGACATTTGTGCGCGTGTTGTCAAACCCTGGCCCCGAGGTCTGCGACGTCTCGATGTCGGCAAAGGCTATGCCGCCGATGCCGTAGACCAGCAGGCGGTCCATGGCGAAGCCGGCCTTGGCGTTGACCGACCCGAACCACTTGATTTCGGTGCCGAATGTGTCTCCCAGGACCGATTGCGCCGTGCCGTCCACCGAGGAATAGTTGAGGTCCGCTTCGGCGCCCAGCACTGCCTGATCGAACTGCCAAAGGCCGGCGACATGGCCGCCGACGAACCCGCCGTCGACGTCGGGCCTGATGGAAAACGGCGCGCCTTCCATTGTGGTGATCTCGGAGCGGCCCCAGCCATATCCCGCCTGCAGGCCAGCATAGTAGCCGGTCCAGTCGAAGCCAGGCGCGGTCATCGGCACGTCGACTGTCGCGTCGGCAGCGAAAGCCGGCACGGACAGGACGGCAAGAAAACCGGCACTTGCGACCATCAGGCGATACATCGAGCCCCCCGAGAAGAGTCAAATATCCTGGATCGGAACATAACCTGATCTGCGGCAAAACGGAATCGGATTTCTGCAAAGGTGATTGGGGCGAGGTCGAGCGCATCGCCGAGCGGATTTCAGCCGGCAACGCCAAGGTCGAAGTCGGCCTGAAACCCGAGTAGTCCGGCAATCTCCAGGCAAAACCAACCTTCCTCGCTGGCCAAAACGCCGTCAGCTTGGCACAGTCGGGGAAACAGGAGTCTTTGATGGCCAGGAAGCCCCCCGCCCGCGCGACGAAACCCAAACCGTGGACCGAAATGGCGACCGATCTGGTCGATGTCGCGATGGGCCGCAAACCCGCCGATCTCGTCATCCGCAACGGGCGCTGGGTGAACGTCCATTCGGGCGAGATCATCGCCGGCACCGATATCGCTATATCGGGCGGCCGCTTCGCCTATTGCGGGCCGAATGCCAGCCACACGATCGGGCAGGGCACCAAGGTGGTCGACGCGGGCGGACGCTACCTCGTGCCCGGGCTTTGCGACGCGCACATGCATGTCGAGAGCGGCATGGTGACGGTCACCGAATTCTGCCGTGCCGTCATCCCGCACGGAACCACCTCGATGTTCATCGATCCGCACGAGATCGCCAATGTGCTGGGCCTGCCGGGCGTGCGGCTGATGCATGACGAGGCCGTGGCCATGCCCATCAACGTGCATGTGCAGATGCCGTCCTGCGTGCCCTCGGCGCCTGGGCTCGAACATGCCGGCGCCGAACTTACGGTCGCCGATGTCGCGGAAGCGATGGGCTGGGAAAACATCATCGGACTTGGCGAGGTGATGAATTTCCCGGGCGTCGCCGCCAACGATCCGGTGATGTCGGGCGAGATCGCCGCGACGGTCAAAGCCGGCAAGACGGTTGGCGGGCATTATGCCTCGCGCGATCTTGGTCTGCCGTTCCACGGCTATGTCGCCGGCGGACCCGAGGATGACCACGAGGGCACGCGCGCCGAGGACGCAATCGCCCGCGTACGCCAAGGCATGAAGGCAATGCTGCGGCTGGGGTCTGCCTGGTACGACGTTGCCTCGCAGATCAAGGCGGTGACGGAAAGCGGCATCGATCCGCGCAACTTCATCCTGTGCACCGACGACAGCCATTCCGGCACGCTGGTGCATGAGGGACACATGGACCGGGTGGTGCGCCACGCCATCAGCCAAGGTCTGAAGCCCGTGACCGCGATCCAGATGGCAACGCTCAACACCGCCCTTCATTTCAAGCTGGAACGCGAGATCGGTTCGATCGCGCCGGGAAGGTTGGCCGACCTGCTGATCGTCTCCGATCTCGCCGCAATGAGCATCGACGAGGTCTATGCGCGCGGCGTCAGGCTGGCCAAGGGCGGCAAGCTCGACATCGATATGCCGGCCTATGATTATCCGAAGACGGCGAAGAACACCGTCAAATTGGGCAAGAAACTGAAGGCCGGCGATTTCGATATCGCGGCACCCAAGGGCGCCAACGAAGTGCGGGTGCGGGTGATCGGTGTAATCGAGAACCAGGCACCGACGCGCGCGCTGGAGGCCGATCTGCCGGTCGAGGACGGATTGGTCGCCATGGATCGCCGCAACGACGTCTGCCAGATCGCGCTGGTCGAGCGGCACCGGGGCACGGGTGGCGTCACCAATGCCTTCGTCTCCGGTTTTGGTTACATGGCCGACTGCGCCATGGCTTCCAGCGTCGCCCATGACGCCCATCACATCATCTGCGTTGGCACCAACAAGCAGGACATGGCACTGGCCGTGAACCGGCTGGGGGCAGTGGGTGGCGGGGTTGTGCTGTTCTCCAAGGGCAAGGAACTGGCGCTGGTCGAAATGCCGATAGCCGGGCTGATGTCGGACGAGCGCGCCGAGATCGTCGCTGCCAAGGCTGAGAAACTGACCGAGGCGATGCGCAAGATGGGCTGCTCCCTGAACAACGCCTATATGCAGCACTCGCTGCTGGCACTGGTGGTCATTCCGGAGTTGAGAATTTCCGACGTCGGGCTGATCGACGTAACGACGTTCCAGAAAGTCGATCTGTTCGTCTGAGCGTCCGCTCTTGGCTGCTCACCCGCCGGTGGCGATGGTCAGCACCTTGAACGGCGTCGTGATGATGACTTCGGCAGCCGAGCCGACGACCTTTCCCAGGCCCTGACCGATATCGGTGAGCTGTGCGGGGTCCTCGTCCGCGGCGAGGCCCGCCGGCGTGCGCAGCCTATCGCCGAGCAATTGCACCAGGAACGGGTTGTCGGCGAATTTCGCGTGGTTGAGGCCGCCGTCGCCGCCCTTGGTCTTGGTCAGGTCGACCACCGACACGCCATAGGAGGCGAGGTCGGCGGCATTGCCATAGTCGCCGACGCGCGGTTTGTCGCCAGAGATGAACGAGGATAATTTGAGAGCCCGGTCGTCGCCTGAAAGCAGCACGGCGAACGGCTTGTCGGGCTTGCCATAACGGATCATCTGCTTCTTGAACACGTCGACGTCGATATCCGGTGAGGCAAGGATGACATAACCCAGCTTGCCGCCGAGATCGCGGTCGCCGGTGATGGCGAGCTGGCGCAGCGCCTCCATCGTCAACCAGGTCCCCATCGAATGGGCAATGATGTCGATACTCTTGACCTGCGTCTTGGCGAGCATCCTGAGCGTTGCCTCGAGATCGTCACGGGCGGCGGTGGAACTGTCCTTGTCGTAGATATAGCCCGTCGTCTTGGCGCTCGACGCCCACGAGAACAGCACCGACGTACCCGGATATTTCGTGTCGTGGGCGATCTGCGTCAGCCGGTAGATGCCGTCGTCGAAACCATTGTTGAAGCCATGCACGAAAACCAGCGCACGATCGCCGCGCATGGCGATGTCGGCGCCGACCGCCTTGGCGAATTGCGGGGCGCCTTCGTAGAAGGTGACATCCCTGGCTGTGAAATCCTTGGCCGGGTTGCTGTTGGCCGAACCCTTGGCGCGCTCGATGTTGCCGACCTGATGGCTCTTCGGAACCGTGACGTCGACCCGCGCGAAACTGGTGGTCAGGGAACGGTCGCCGTCGAAGACCTGTCGCGGATCCTTCGCCGCCTTCTGGCGGGTGGTGGCGACAAATATTTCATGGGTGGCCGCAATATCGGATGCCGGCACGGTGACCGTCGTCTTGTTGAGCAGATCATGCGCATTTCCAGCGCAGCCAGCGACCAGCAGCGCGAACGCGACGACACCATGACTCTTCAAGCGCAAGGCCACGCGTCGGCTCCCGCATAAGGGGACGTCAAACGCATGACGTCGCTCGATACTCCGATAAGGCCAGAGACGGGCGCGGTCCAGTTCAAAGTAGGCCAATGGTTCGGCGACGGTGAACAGGCACGGCGAAAACCGCGGCGCCGCATCTACTGTCCAAGCAGGCTGATGCGGTCGGTCACGTCCCGGTCGCTGGCGAAACCATCGTCCTCGCGCAGCCGCTGGCCGATCATCTTCACCAGTGCCGGGTTGTCGGCGAATTTCGTGTGGTTGAAGCTGTCGCTGCCTTTGACCTTGGAGAGGTCCACGACCGTCACGCCGTAGGAGGCAAGTTCGGCGGCATCCTTGTAATCGCCGACGCGCGGCCGCGAGCCGGCGATCAGGCCGGACAACCTCAGCGCGCGGTCGTCATCCGACAACAGCAGGATGAACGGCTTGTCGGGCTTGCCGTAGCGGCGCATCTGGCTCTTGAACACATCGACATCGATGTCGGGAGAGGCCAGCACCACATCGCCAAGCTTGCCGCCAAGATCGCGATCGCCGCTGATGGCCATCTGGCGCAGCGTTTCCATTGTCACCCAGGTTCCCATCGAATGGGCGACAATGTCGATGCGCCGCGCACCGGACTGCTGCAGCATTCGCAAGGTCACTTCGAGCTGGTCGCGAGCGGCACTGGCGCTTTCCTTGTCATAGACATAGTCGGTGGTCTTGGCGCCCGAGGCCCAGGAAAACAGCACCGGCGTCCCGGGATAGCCGGAATCATGGACAATCTGGGTCAAGCGGTAGACAGCGTCGTCGAAGCCGGTGTTGTAGCCGTGGACGAAGACCATCACGCGGCCGCCGCGCGCCGCTATGTCGGCGTTGAGCGCGCTGGAGAATTTCGGCTGGGTGTCGTAGCCGACGACCTCGGAAGCCATGAAGTACTTTGCCGGATCGTCCGACTTGCCGCGTGAACGCCGCTCGATCTGGCCGGTCGTGTGGAGCCCCGGAACGGTGACGTTGACGCGGGCGTAGTTGAGCGTCGCCGAGCGTTCGCCGTCGAAAACCTTGTTGGGGTCGTCGGAGGGCTTGCGGGTCGTGGCAATGAAGATCGAGTGGTTGCCCGCGATTTCCGTCACCGGCGCCGACATGACCGCGCTGCCGAGCAGTTCCTCGGTTTTGCGGCCGCCGCAGCCCGCCACCAGCAGCGCAAGCGCAAGAATGCAAATCGTCTTCAAATGCACGATAAAATTCCACTCGAGCCCAAACAAGGGCCGTCCACCCTCCGCGATATCTCCCCAGCAGGCCAAGTGCGGCGGAAGTAAGTCGTGTCCAGCCGAAATGCGGTCGGCGCCTCGCGACGGCCTTCGCACTGTTGCGCGAAAGCCAAAGCGGCAGCAAGGCCGTAACGCCGCAGAGGGCAGGCGCCTGCATCTCGGCCGGATGTCGAATTCAGGCGCCCAATGCGCGGCTCGGCTCGATGCGAGAAAACATGAACAAACGTCCCCAAGTGCTTGCTAGCATTTCGGGACGGCGCCGTTGCGGGCGCGGGCTCGACCGGGCAAGGTCTTGCCGGGCCGGATGTGTAATAGGGTTATTGTCTAACTCGCCCGCGGGCGATCCCGGGATGATCTTGTCATGACCAGCTTTTCCTCGCGCGTCGCCACCGCCGCCTCTGCGATCCGCCAGATCTTCCCGGAGACACCGCTGCAGGAAAATGACTATCTGTCGAAAAAGACCGGCGCCCGGGTGCTGTTGAAGCGCGAGGATTTGAGTCCGGTGCGCTCCTACAAGATCCGCGGCGCCTTCAACTTCTTCCGCAAGGCGCTTGGCGAAGGCAACCAGGCCGAGCTGTTCGTCTGCGCGTCCGCCGGCAACCATGCGCAGGGCTTTGCCTTTGTCTGTCGCCATTTCGGCAAGAAGGGCGTGGTCTTCATGCCGGTGACGACCCCGCAGCAGAAGATCGACAAGACCAGGCTGTTTGGCGGCGACTTCGTCGAGATCAGGCTGGTCGGCGATTTTTTCGACGACTGCTATCGCACCGCCTTCGAATTCACCGAGAGCTCCGGTGCCCACATGGTGCCGCCCTTCGACCACAAGGATATCATCGAGGGCCAGGCGACGGTCGCCTATGAGATCGCGGACCAGATGCCGGGCGCGCGCATGCCCGACATCGTCATGCTGCCGGTGGGTGGCGGCGGTCTGGCTGCCGGGGTGACGCACTATTTCGCCGATCAGGGCCGTGAGGCCCAGTTCGTCTTTTGCGAGCCGGCCGGCGCGCCGAGCCTGCGCGAGAGCCTTGCGGCGGGAAAACGGCTGAAGCTCGCCAAAGTCGACAACTTCGTCGACGGCGCGGCGGTCGCCGAGATCGGCCGCGAACCTTTGCGCTATCTCAAGGAGTTTGCCGCCGACAGCGTGCGGTTGGTCCCGGAAAACCGGCTCTGCGCGACCATAATCGAGATGCTCAACGTCGAAGGCGTGGTCCTGGAACCCGCCGGCGCGCTGGCGATCGATGCGCTGAAGGATTTTTCCAGGAAGGAAATCCGGGGCAAGACCATTGTAGCGGTAGTATCAGGTGGCAATTTCGATTTCGAGCGGCTGCCGGACGTCAAGGAACGGGCGCTGCGCTTCGAAGGCCTGAAGAAATATTTCATCATCCGCTTTCCGCAGCGGCCGGGCGCGTTGCGCGACTTCCTCGACATGCTGGGTCCGGATGACGATATCGCCCGCTTCGAATATCTGAAGAAGTCGGCGCGCAATTTTGGCTCGGTTCTGATCGGCATCGAAACCAAGGATCGGCGCAATTTCGACCTGCTGAAGGCGAATTTCGAGGCCGAGGGCGTCCAGTATCAGGACATCACAGACAATGAGACATTGGCGGGTTTCATAATATGAGCGGAAAGATCTTCATCGCGCTGTTTTCCGGCATCAATGTCGGCGGCAACCGCATCGTCAGGATGGCGGAGTTGCGGTCGTTCTTCGAGGGTCTCGGTTTTTCCGATGTCTCCACCTACGTGCAGAGCGGCAATGCCGTATTCCGCGCTGACAAGGGCGACGCCGCCGCGCTGACCAAACAGATCGAGGCGGCTTTCGAGGAAAAATGGGGCTTCCATTCGCGCATCATGGTGCGCGATTTCGAATGGTTCGAACGGCTGGTGCGCGAAAATCCCTATCCGGAAGCGGCCGCTGATCACACGAAGCTCCACGCCTATGCGCTGGAGCGTGAGCCGACCGCCGATGAGGTGGCGCGGTTGGCGGAAAAGTGCACGGGCCCCGAGCGTTTCGAGGTCAAGGGCGATGTGCTCTATCTCAGCGCGCCGGACGGGCTCGGCAAATCGGTGTTCGCCAGCCTCATTCCGCGCACGTTGAAAGTGCCGGGCACGGCCCGCAATTGGCGCTCAGTGCTGGCGCTGCTGGAAATGGCGCGCAAGTCCGGAAGCGATTGATCCAGGCGTCTCGCCGGAAATGCGCGGCAACAGGCATGAACGAACTACGCCGCCTCGGCGCGTTTCCAATCGAAGGCCAGTTCTTCGCGGAACGCAAAGCGTTTGATGTGGTCGGCAACGACGCTTTCGAGGCGCTCGATCGAAGCGGACTCGTCGGTCGAAACCGTGATGTGCAGCGCTGCCCCGTCGGCGTCCATGACCGTGCGGCCGAGCGAAAGGTCGATGACGCCGTGATTGGGGTCGAACTCGACGGGAAACTTGTGCGCCCAATGTTTGCACAACTGCTGCAGATAGCGGCTTGCGTGCGCCGTGGAGACATTGGCGTGGCTGGTCGGCATGAAGGGTTCTCCGAAACTATCTCAAGACGTGGCGCTGCTCTTCAGGGCAGGCGCCATAGGCGCATAGATAGGCACAACCTGGCGAAACACCATGGAGTGGCCGCCGGCCACTCGAAAAGGTGATCGATTACCAGCTTCCGGTATTCGCCATCGACGCCCACGGTTCCGCCTTGGCCTTGGCCGGACCTTTCTGCAGAAGCTCGATCGAGATGCCGTCCGGCGACCTGATAAAGGCCATGTTGCCGTCGCGCGGCGGCCGGTTGATGGTGACGCCATTGTCCATCAGTCGCTGGCAGGTGGCGTAGATGTCGTCGACCTCGTAGGCGAGGTGGCCGAAATTGCGCCCGCCCTTGTAGTCTTCCGGATCCCAATTGTAGGTCAGCTCGACCAGCGGCGCCTTGTCGGCGATGCCGCTCTGCTCGTCTTCCGGAGCGGCCAGGAAGATCAGCGTGAAGCGGCCCTGCTCGTTTTCATAGCGGCGAACTTCCTTCAGCCCAAGCTTGTTGCAATAGAAATCGAGCGAGGCATCGACATCGGCGACGCGGACCATGGTGTGCAGATAGCGCATGTGTTTTCCTCGATCTGTTGGGTTGCGGCGCAACATAGGGTCGGCCCGGTCAAAGGGCAATCGCCGGGGTCAGGCAGCGCCGGCAAAGAACAAATCCGGTATTCCCGCAATGAACCGTGAAAAAAGGCACGTCAGGTCTTGCACATACCGGAAGCCGCGGTGTTAATCTGGTGTCAAGAATCAGTTGCGGTGTTCTTGAATAAAGGGGGCATTCTTATGGGGGAAAAGGCCTCTTTGACGGGGCGGGCCAATACCCTTGGCGACGCCTTGACGCGCGACGAGGGCGGCGACGCCGCCGACCTCGCCGAAATTGCCGGCGCCATCAAGTGGTTCGATGTGGCCAAGGGCTATGGCTTCATCCTTCCGGATGACGGTGTTTCGGGCGATATCCTCCTCCATGTGACTTGTCTTCGACGGGACGGCTTCCAGACAGCCTTGGAAGGCGCGCGCGTGGTCTGTCTTGTGAAGCAGGGCGAGCGCGGGCTGCAAGCCTTCCGTGTGCTTTCCATGGATGTCACCACTGCCGTCCATCCCGCGGAAATGCAGGAACAGCGCACCCATGTCTCGGTGACGCCGGAGAGCGGGCTCGAACGCGCTCTGGTCAAATGGTTCAACCGCACCAAAGGGTTTGGCTTCCTGACGCGCGGCGAGGGCACCGAGGACATTTTCGTTCATATGGAGACCTTGCGCCGCTACGGCATCACCGAGCTTCGGCCGGGGCAGGTCG
Organism: Mesorhizobium sp. Cs1321R2N1; assembly: GCF_037179725.1. Lineage (NCBI taxonomy): Bacteria > Pseudomonadati > Pseudomonadota > Alphaproteobacteria > Hyphomicrobiales > Phyllobacteriaceae > Mesorhizobium > Mesorhizobium sp. Cs1321R2N1. Next base: position 13,875 of record NZ_JAPYKP010000113.1, read on the forward strand.
TACTTGTCCGTTTCGGCCGCGGTGACAAAGGCCTTATGGCTGCCGAAATTCACCCCGATATGGGCACCTTGCCGGTCTCGCACTAGGGCGATCCGGCCGAGGATTTCATATGAGACACAGGAACGGGCTGACGACGGGCGTGGTATGCGCTGTGGCCGCCGTCATAGTCGCTGCAGCCGCATTCTTCTATTTCCAGGTACCCAGCGCGGCCGATGGCCGGGCGATGATCCTTCCGGTCGATCCCGCGCCGCTGGTGGTTGTGACCAAGAATGGCAAACGCTCCTTCTCGATCGAAGTTGCCGATACAGAGGCCGAGCGGGAAGCCGGCCTGATGTTTCGCGAGGACATGGCCGCCAATCATGGCATGCTGTTCGTTTTCGACGAGACACGCGACGTCAGTTTCTGGATGAAGAATACGCCGATGCCGCTCGATCTGATCTTTGTCGGTCAGGACGGCAGGATCCGCGCGATCAAGCAAGGCGAGCCGCAGTCGGAGGCAATTGTTTCGCCGGGCGAGCCGGTTCGCTTCGTGCTCGAACTCAAGGCTGGCACTGCCGCCAGGGACGGCATCGCGGATGGCGACCTGCTGCGCCATCCGGCGATCGGCACGGCACCGGGTCCTGGCATGCCGCCCGCGGACAAGGGCGATTCTCCGAACGTCGATTCTGATTGAGCGCCGGGACCGCCTTCCGATGCAGTTTTTTTCCCATGGCGGGTTCGATCTAGCCTTCCTCGACCGCCAACCGGCATCGGGCGAGGGCGATCCGGTGCTGATGATCCATGGCTTCGCCTCGAGCCACTATGTCAACTGGGTGTCGCCCGGCTGGTTCAAGACGCTCAATGATGCCGGCTATCGCGCCATCGCCTTCGACAATCGCGGCCACGGCTCGTCATCCAAGAGTTACGACGAGGCCGATTATACACCCGCGAAAATGGCTTCGGATGCCGCTGCCTTGCTCGATCATCTCGGCATCGAACGGGCCCATGTCATAGGCTATTCGATGGGCGCGCGGATTGCTGCCTTCCTGGCACTGTCCGACCCGGACAAGGTGGCGACGCTGGTCTTTGGCGGCCTCGGCATCGGCATGATTGACGGCGTCGGCGATTGGGATCCGATCGCCGCCGCTCTCCTTGCCGAGGACCCGGCCGCGACCATCCATCCACGCGGTCGCGCTTTTCGCGCCTTCGCCGACCAGACCCGCAGCGACCGCCGGGCGCTTGCCGCCTGCATCGTCACCTCACGGGAATTGCTTGGTGAAGAGGATATCGCCCGCATAGCCCAGCCGACGCTGGTCGCGGTCGGTACCACCGACGACATTGGCGGATCGCCGGACGAGCTTGCGGCGCTGATGCCCAACGCCAGGGTCTTCCACATCGAGGGCCGCGACCATATGCTGGCCGTCGGGGACAAGACCTTCAAGCAACGGGTGCTGGAGTTCTACGCCGAAAATCCGCTCTGAGGGGCCGGTTTCTGGGGACGAGGCGCCTCGGATTCCGAAACTAAGCTACGTCAAGGCTTGCAGCGACCGCGCAATGTTCAGCCTTGCCTGCGGTTCGAAGCGCTGCCGGAACTCCTGCGTGTGAAAAATATGCGATCGGGCAAGGAAGGTCTTCAGCACTGCACCGCGGCCGGCACGCCACATCGGCTCCTCCACCCAGCCATATTCGCGGCGGACCGCGCGTTCATAGGCGTCGAACGCCTCAGGCGCGGCACCCAGGATCGACAGATCCATGTCGAGAAACAGGCTGGCGTCGCGTATCGCCGCCACGTCGTCGAACAGCGGCAACTGGTGTGTGGCGGTGGCGAGGATCATAGCGCTGATGCGGCCCAGGCGGCCGGCATCGATGCGGCCGGCGAGCTTTTGCTCGGCGAGGGCGGCACTTCGCGCCTCATTGTCCCTGGCCCTGCTGTCGTAGATGGCGTCGTGGAACCAGATCGCCGCTTCGACCGCTTCGGGGTCGTCCAGAAGCGTTCGATAGTCACCGGCCAACGCCAGCATCGCGTCGATATGGGCGAGGTTGTGGTAATGGCGGCTGGTGGCCTGATAGAGGACCGAAAGTTCGGTTTTCAGGACGTCGTCGATCAAGGGTTCGTTTTCCATGGCTGCTTGAATTCCCGCGAACCAAATCCATTTGACACAGCACTAAGGAAAATTGAGTTCAATCGTGCTATGATCTGGCTTATATGTGCGGCCCCGATGACAGCAGACTAGCAGGACGCAGGACGAGACGTCGATGAACAGCATCAGCATTTCCCGCCACAGCGCGTTGCAGCCGGTCGATCCGATCTGGCGTTCGATCCGCGACGAAGCGATGGAAGCGGTCAACCGCGACCCGCTTTTGGCCGCGTTCCTCTATTCGACGATCCTCAACCAGGAGAGCCTGGAAGAGGCTGTCGTTCACAGGATCGCGGAGCGGCTTGCCCATCAGGATATCGGCTCCGATCTCATCCGCCAGACCTTCAAGTCGATGCTTGCCGACGATAAGGACTGGCCAACCACGGTGCGCGTCGACATCCAGGCCTATTATGACCGCGACCCGGCTTGCGACCGGTTCATCATGCCGGTGCTCTATTTCAAGGGCTTTCACGCCATCCAGACCCATCGGCTTGCGCATTGGCTGTGGAACCACGGCCGCAAGGATTTCGCGCTCTACCTGCAGAGCCGTTCGTCCGCGGTCTTCCAGACCGATATCAATCCGGCCGCGCGCATCGGCAAGGGTATCTTCATCGATCACGCCACCGGCCTCGTCGTCGGCGAGACCGCGGTGATCGAGGACGATGTGTCCATCCTGCACGGCGTGACGCTGGGCGGTACCGGCAAGGCCGGTGGCGACCGCCATCCCAAGATCCGCCATGGCGTGCTGATTGGCGCCGGCGCCAAGATTCTCGGCAACATCGAGGTCGGCCATTGCTCCAAGATTGCCGCCGGATCGGTGGTGCTGTCGCCTGTGCCGCACAACAAGACGGTTGCCGGCGTGCCGGCCCGCGTGGTCGGCGAGACCGGTTGCGACCAGCCTTCGCGCCAGATGGATCAGCTTCTGCCGTCACAGAAGATGGACCACGTGATCAGTTTCGATATCTGATTTGCTGGCAGTTGCCCCGCATGATTGCGATTTGCCCGGTGGTGCTGCCGCTTCCGGTGCAATAAGGCCGGCTTGCCTTTACATCGCCATTGTCGACGTGCCAGAAGCGCCGTTCAAACGAGCAAGCCGATGATCGGAGAAGACTGTTGAAGCCGGACGAAATCAGAAAGCTGGACGCCTATTTCAAGCGCGTCTTCCAGAACCCCAAACTTGAGGTCAAGGCACGGCCGCGCAAGGAAGATTCGGCCGAAGTCTATGTCGGTGACGAATTCCTCGGCATCGTCTTCAAGGACGAGGACGATGGCGACTATAATTTCTCGATGGCGATCTTGGACATCGACCTGGCCTGAGCTAGCAATGCCACGGCAGGCCGCGTCGAGCGCGGCCGGGCCGCTTTCAGCCCGTCAATGTCCGGTCTTCAGGATTCGCCCCGCCTCGGCCGCGATCGCCGCATCGAGCGTCTGCCAGTCGCCAAGGAATTCCTTCGGGAAGCGATAGGTAAGGCTGAGATCATCCCCGACATGGATGTCCCGCTCGCAAGGAGCCAGCGATTCGCCGGCGCTCGGCCCGCTGAGGCAGCGGGCCACGAAGGGGTCCTTGCCCCCACGCTTGCCGACGACCAGCACCTCGTTCAGATAGCCTGATTTCTCATTGAAGCCGTAGACCGTCGTGTCGCCAGGTCCTGGAGTGCCGGGCTGGACGATCAGCGCGCTGTAGATCGGCCCGAACCGGCCGCTCATGTCGCGCGACATCATCTGCTGCTCGAAGGACAGGAAGATGATGTTCCTGTTGGACCCGGCGTGATTGAAATCATCGCGCGACGCCTCGCTGTAGCCGTCCATCTGGGGATAGCGCAAATAGAGGTCGAGGCGCGAGGCGATGCCGTCGCGCCGGGCCTGCTCGAACCGGATGAAATTGGCTGGCACGGTGATGATGTTGTTGCCGATCACCACCTCGCGCACGGTCGCGTCGTCGGTGTAGCCGGCCATGGCAATGGAACGGCCGAACCATTTGCCGCCAAGGCTGATGACTATCGACAGCAACGCAAGTGCGGCGAACGCGTAGAACACCCGCTTCATCAGCATGGAATCGACCACGGTGAGTTCTGGGCCGTCGGCGACCGCTGCCTGCTTCATCTCGGTCCTCATCCATCTGGGTGTCCCTCGACGGCACACATCGCACGGCACGGCTCTTGCTGCCGTCCTGAAACGACTGTGCGATTTCATGGTAAATGGAGGGTTAATGTGGCCCAGATGGAGCTCTTGCTGTTCGCTTTTGTCGTCGGCCTGACGGTTTGCGGGCTGACCGGTTCGACAATGGAACTGGTATCGGGTCGCAAGGTCGCCTTCACCGAGCCCTATGTGTCGCCCTCGCATGTGCTGCGCTCGCTGGCTGCCACTGCCGGCGCCGGGCCGTTCATGCTGGTCAACGATGCCCTTGATGCGCGGCGCCAGAACCGCATTTCGACAGCGGCGCTCTTGTCATGCGGCTGCACCGCTATTGCCTGGTCCCTGGCGCTGGGCATTGTCGTGCTCGCCATTGCTTCATGGGCGGTCCGTCTCCTAGGGTTTCCAACCTGAGACGATTCGGAGACCGACAATGCCGCTTTATGCGATCGATGGAACGGAGCCGAGCTTCGCCGACGCGGACTCGAACTGGATCGCGCCCGATGCCACGCTGATTGGCGACATCAGGATCGGCCGCAATGCGGGCTTCTGGTTCGGCGCCGTTATCAGGGGCGACAACGAGCCCATCGTCATCGGCGCCGACACCAATGTGCAGGAACATGCCGTCATGCACACCGATCCCGGCTTTCCGTTGACCATCGGACAGGGCTGTACGATTGGTCATCGCGCCATGCTTCATGGCTGCACGATTGGTGACAACAGCCTGATCGGCATGGGCGCCATCGTGCTGAACGGCGCCAGGGTCGGCAAGAATTCGCTCGTCGGCGCTGGCGCCCTGGTCACCGAAGGCAAGGAGTTTCCGGACAATTCGCTGATCGTCGGTTCGCCGGCCAAGGCGATCAGGGTGCTGGACGACGCGGCGGTCGAGCGGCTGCGAGCCTCGGCCGCGCACTATGTCGCCAACGCCAGGCGCTTCAAGGCGGGGCTGAAGAAGGTCTGAACTCTCGGCCGACGCACACCTTCGGCCACCGGTCGCGCTTATGGTCCCCGGCTACCCGCTACGCGCTCGGCCATGGCTGCTCGTAGCAGCGACGTGCCCAGCTCGAATCCTGCAATCTCTGCTTCTTCAAGGGCTGTCGTACAGTCGTCGATACGGGTCCTTAACGAAGGGTCCGCGCCGCCGGCAAGAAGCAGGCGGATCGCCTCCGCGTCGCGCGTGGCGACGGCGTAGTGGAGCGGTGTCCAGTCGTTGACGCCCCGCATGTCCGGATCGGCGCCGTGATCGATCAGGATGCGAATGATGTCGAGCTTGTCCGCGCGCTCGGTGGACAACGCCGCGATGATCGAAGGAAATCCGGCGTGATCTTCGTAGTTCGGACTGGATCCGGCCTTGATCAGCGTTGCGATAAACGCGAGAGGGCTCCAGTAGATCGCGTATTCCAGCGGATGGCCAAGACCGAGCTCGAACGGCATGTGCTCGTCGAACCAGCCGGGCGAATCGCCCAAGCCGAGTCCGTCGAAGTCCCCTGCCTTGAAGGCATCGTCGATCGCCTTGAACAGCCGGTGGCGCTCGCATCGATCTTCCGGGATTTCCAGCATCGGCCATGATCCAGAAGGCAGAATTGACGACTGATGGTGCCTCGATCTCCTACCTGTGGAAATGTGTATCACGGTGTACTAGGGCGTAGTGACGATTTAACGGGTTGGGATTCCCAAGGAAGGGCAAATCAGATTCAACGCTGATTTTTGGAGGTCAGCGATGGACTGCGATGCGCTTCGAGAGGATCAGTGGGAACGGATCAA
>NZ_JAPYKP010000114.1:0-19646 GCF_037179725.1 Mesorhizobium sp. Cs1321R2N1
CATCGCGCCGCCGAGTTGCCCATATGGCTGCATCGGTACAATTGGCACCGTCCGCACGGGAGCCTAAAGTCCAAACCGCCAATCAGTCGCCTGGGCCTGACCAAGGACAACCTGTTGAGGCTCCACAATTAGGCCGCCAGGCGCGCGATCCGCTGTAACCGTCGCAGCGTGGCGTCGTCCTGCAGCGCCTGCTGGAACAGCGATATCTCCTCATCGATGCGCTCGCAAAGCGCGGTGGTGTTGCCCTTGAGCAGGCCGCGCGTCTGCAGCAACGCCGCAACCGGCTTTTTGGCCAACTGCCTGGCCCGGCCGAGCGTCGCCTCCTCGACGCTGCCTTCCGGGACGATCTCGGCGACCAGGCCGAGCGCCCTGGCATCTTCGGCACGAAGCGTGTCGCCAAGGCAGAAGAAGCGGAAGGCACCGGCATAGCCGAGCTTCTGCGGCGCCAGGATGCTGGTCGCCGCGTCGGGCACTAGGCCGAAATCGACGAACGGCACCCGGAACGTGCTTTTTTCTGACGCGATCACCATGTCGCAATGGAATAGGATGGTGCAGCCGACGCCGACGGCATCGCCGTCGACACAGGCCAGGATGGGCTTTGGAAACGTTGCCAGCATGCGGAACATGTCGGTGACGGCGGCGATCAGCTTCTGATGCTTGGTGGCGTCCAGGAATTCGGAAAAGTCGCCGCCAAGACAGAAGCAGCCCGCCAGGCCGCGCAGCACGACGACCCGCACCTCGTCGTTCTCGGCGGCTTCATGAAACGTCCTGGCAAGGCTCTCATAGGCCCTCCTGTCGAGCACCGGCCGGCCGTCATTCGACGACACGGTGACGATCAGCGCATGGTTGCGCAGTTCGGGTTGCGGGTGCGCGTTCATGACGCCCTCCTTTGGCCGAACATGTCGGGATATCCCCTGGCCAGGACGGGTGCATGATGATTGCGGCGCGAACGCACCACGTCCAGCGTGTGCTCGTTGAAGGTGAGCAGCGTCGCCACGACCTGCTGGTTGCCATAGGTGCGCTGATAGCCCAGCGGCGTCGCCAGGAAGTGCAGTTGCAATGCGCGCAGCACCCACATCGGCTCGAACTCGATGATGACCTTGTCGACGCCGCGCTTGAGACCCCACTCGACGAAACCGGCTATCAATTCCGTGCCGACGGTCGAGACGCCGCGCCGGCCATCGCGAAAACCCGGAGCCACCGCATAGCGGGTCAACTCCCAGATGTTGGGGCCCGCCGGCGGCGTTCCTTCGGAGAGATCGGTCAACACCTCGGTCAGCAGATGCGGCCGTGTGGTCGGCAACATCCTCTGATAGCCCGCGACTTCATCGCCCCTGATGACGATCTGATGCACCGCCTCGTCATGATCGAACTGGTCGACCTCAAAACCGTCGGGGCGCCGCAGGTCCTCCCATCCCATTTCCTCGACGAATATCCGGTAGCGCAGCCGATGGACGGCCTCCCAGAGGTCGGGGCGTTCCATCAATTCCTTGGTCGAAAGACAAAAAAGCATTCCGTAGTCTCCTGTGTTTCAGGGGAAGATACGGCCGTGCTTCGATGCGAAAATTGCGTGATCACGTAGGCAAGAAGTTCTAGGCCTGCACGGCCGACCTAGCTAATGTAGCCGCGCCTTATCGCCTCGGCGACTGCCTGCACTCGGTTGACGGCACCGAGTTTGCTTTTGGCGTTAAGAAGATGTTTCTCCGACGTGTGTTCGGAGATGCCGAGGATTTGCGAAATCTCCCATTCGGACTTGCCGACCGCGGCCCATTGCAGGCACTCGCGTTCGCGCGGCGTCAGTTCGATGTGATCGATGGTCGTGGCCGCCATGGTGTGAAGTTGCATGGCGCGGCCAATGGCATAGGTCGAGACCAGCGAGACCAGGCCGAACTCGGCCGCCGACAGTTCCACGGCCTCGCCACCCAGCGACACCATGACGATTTCGCCATCGAGCGTGATCAGCGGGAAGGCCAGCCCGTCGCGCAGCTTGAAGGCGCCGGCGTCACCCATCACTTCGCCACTGCTCTTGTCGATGCGAACGCCCTGGGCAGCTTCCCGCCACTGGAACGGCGCCTGCAGCTGTTTCATGTGACTGACGACGGGATCGTGATCGACATAGTTGCGCGTCACATAGCGCTCGAGCCATTCGACCGGCCAGTCGCAAAGCAGCACGTGCTGCTTTTGCTGCCCCGTCGGCGTGCCCGGCCGCGGAACGGTTCCGGCCATCAGCGCGGTCAGGCCGAACTCCGATGTTACGCCTAACAGTTTCTCACAGACCGCGGCCGCCGTTGCGGCGTGCTGCAGCTGGTCCATGTATTCCAGCGTCCGATCGAACTGACTCATCGCAACATCAACCCCATGTTGCCTTATGCATTGAAGTCCATGGTCCACGCCATGCCGGCACTTCGCCACCGACCAGGAATTGCAAAGCGCCCGCTTCCGGTTGTGGTTCTCGACCCTGGTACCCCCACCAGGGCAGCCACCGCTGTGTGCAAACCCACCAAATCATATCCCGAAATCGAAGCGTTGAAATCAAAAAGCATTGTGCCTGTACCATTTTCATACCAAAACCGGCACGAGCACGGTGCGGGGAGTTCTATCGTGGCGTTCCAATGGAGGTTTCAGGTCCTGACAGCGGCGCTCATCGCGGCACTGGTTTTGGTTCCCGGAGCGCGCGCGGCGGAGCCGCAGGTACCGGTGCTATGGGACGCCAAGGAGCGGCTGCCCAAGCCAGACCTTTCGGCACTGCCGCGGCTGCGGTTCCTGACGACCACGGATTTTCCACCTTTCAATTTCCTCGATGGTTCGGGAAAGCTGTCCGGTTTCCATATCGACCTGGCGCGCGCCATCTGCGCGGAACTCGATATCGTCGACAAGTGCCAGATCCAGGCCTTGCCCTGGGCGGAACTTCAAGGCGCGCTCGAGAAAGGCGAAGGGGAAGCGATCATCGCCGGCATTGCCGCAACGCCGCAGTCGCGACAGACATACGCCTTCTCGCGCGCCTACCTGCAATTCCCGGCGCGCTTCATCATGCCGAAAAACAAGGCGCTGGCGGAACCGATCTTCGACAAGTTGCACGGCAAGCGCGTCGGCGTGATATCAGGCTCGGCGCATGAACGCATGCTGCGCGACTATTTCGGCACGGTCCAGGTCGTCCCCTTCGACAGACCGGAAGCCCTCTACGGCGACCTCAAGGCCGGCAAGATCGACGCCGCCTTCGGCGACGGCATGCGGTTCGCCTTCTGGCTGGGCGGCTCCGATGCCGCCGGCTGCTGCCGCTTTGCCGGCGGCCCCTACCTGGCGCCCGAATATCTGGGCACCGGCATGGCCATCGCCACGCGAGCGGACAATCCGGCACTGGCCGCGGCACTCGACTACGCGTTGCAGGAGATTTCGATGAAAGGCACCTTCGCCGAATTCTACCTGCGCTATTTCCCGGTCAGTTTTTTCTGATCCGGTCCGGTCTTCTGATCCGGTCCGTCAGTTTCTTCTAAGGACAGCCGATATTCAGGTGACGCCGGCCTGACCTGAATCTCAACAGCCCTTGTTCAGGCCGATGTCAGGTGAGCGTGCGAAGCCTTGCCTTCGCCGCACGGCCGATCGCCGCGACGGTCAGCGTGTCGAGATCGAGCTGACGGCGGATCAGCTGCAGCACGCGCACCTCTTCCAGCCGCATCTCCAGATCGACGGCAGCGACCTCGAAGGCGGCTGCGTAGGCAGTGTCGCGCAACCGCTCCGGCAGCGCCTCCGCAACCTGGGTCAGGACACCTTCCAGCCCATCCTTCTCATGCAGCATCTTCTGGCAGGCCTGGGCCACGGCAACCAGCCGGTCCTGCCTGAAATCCTCGAACACCGGCCATGAGCGGACGACGTCGCCGATCCTGGCCAGTTCGACGTCGGTCATGTCCCGGTCGGAGGCCGAAGTGATGACCATCAGATAGATCAGGGCTTCGTGCGGGGTGGGCGACGGCATTCTTTTGCTCCTTGAACGGGCTTCGAAGGTAGGAAGGGGAGCCCGAGGCCGCAAGGAAAAAGCGCCCCACGCGTTGACGCTCCGGCCACGCGCGCCTAGAGACCGGTTGAAAATCGACACTTGCAGCCAGAGCGGCGAATAATTTTGGAAAACAGGACCATGGCGGGATCAAACATCATCGATCTCAATCCCGAACTGCTGACGGCCGCGGTCGAGAGCAAGGCATGGCCGTTCGAGGAAGCCAAAAAGATCATCGAACGCTACAAGGGCGCCAATTTTCCAGAATCGATCCTGTTCGAAACCGGCTATGGACCGTCGGGCCTGCCGCATATCGGCACGTTCGGCGAAGTGGCGCGCACATCGATGGTGCGTCATGCGTTCCGCGTGCTGACGCAGGACAAGGTCGCGACCAAGCTGCTGTGTTTTTCGGACGACATGGACGGCATGCGCAAGATACCCGACAGCGTGCCTGATCGCGCAGCGCTCGAGCCATATCTGCACAAGCCGCTGTCGTCGGTACCCAATCCATTTGACGGCGACTATGCGAGCTTCGCCGACCACAACAATGCGATGCTCTGCCGCTTCCTCGACACGTTCGGCTTCGACTATGAATTCGCCAGCGCGACGCAGTACTACAAGGCCGGCCGTTTCGATGCGATGCTGTTGCGCGCCGCCGAACGCTACGACCAGATCATGGCGGTCATGCTGCCGACGCTTGGGCCGGAGCGGCAGGCGACCTACAGCCCCTTCCTGCCGATCTCGCCGAAGAGCGGGCGCGTGCTCTACGTTCCCATGAAGCATGTGGATGCCAAGGCCGGCACCATCACCTTCGACGATGAAGGCACCGAAACCACGCTGCCGGTCACCGGCGGCAGGGTGAAGCTGCAGTGGAAGCCGGATTTCGGCATGCGCTGGGCGGCCCTCGGTGTCGACTTCGAGATGTTCGGCAAGGATCACCAGACCAATGCGGTGGTCTATGACCGCATCTGCAACATCCTGGGCGGGCGGGCACCGGAGCATTTCGTCTACGAGCTGTTCCTCGACGAGAACGGCCAGAAGATCTCCAAGTCGAAGGGCAATGGCCTGACGATCGACGAATGGCTGACCTATGCGCCGACCGAGAGCCTGGGGCTCTACATGTACCAGCGGCCGCGGCAGGCCAAGAAGCTCTATTTCGACGTCATCCCGCGGGCCGTGGACGAATATTACACCTTCCTCGCCGCATACCCGCGTCAGGACTGGAAGGAGCGGCTGGGCAACCCGGTCTGGCATATGCATGACGGCAATCCGCCCGCCATCGACATGCCGGTGCCCTTCTCGTTGCTGCTCAACCTGGTCAGCGCCTCCAATGCGCAGAACAAGGACGTGCTGTGGGGCTTCATCTCGCGCCACGTGCAGGGCGTGACGCCTGCCACCCATCCCGAGCTCGACCGGCTGACGGGCTATGCGATCCGCTATTTCGACGATTTCGTGAAGCCGACGAAGACCTTTCGGCCGGCCGACGAGGTCGAGCGCGAAGCGCTGCTGGCTCTTGAAAAGGCTCTTGGCGACTTGCCGGCGGGAGCCAGCGGCGAGGCGATCCAGAACGCTTCGCTCAACGTGGCGCGCAAGATCGAACGCTACCAGGATCATTCCAAGCAGAGCCCGGAAGGCGGCCCCGGCGTTTCAGGCGCCTTCTTCCAGATGATCTATCAGGTGCTGATCGGCCAGGAACGCGGCCCACGCTTCGGATCCTTCGCCGCCCTCTACGGCGTCACCGAGACCCGCTCGCTCATTCAGAAGGCATTGGCTGGTCAGCTGGCTTGAGGACGCCGCCATCCTCTTCCAGGATCGAGCCCGGCACCTGAGGCGCCGGGGCGGGTGCGGCCGGCGCCGCCGAGATGCCGGCAAGGTTCGGCGCCGATCCGAAAATGCCTTTCTTCGCGCTTTGTGCTTTGTCACCCGCTTCCACATAGGGCCCGCCCTTGGCGGCGCGCGCCCAGCCGTTTTCGACCAGCCATTGACCGACATCCTGCTTGCCGATCCGGCACTCCGCCGCGATCCGGTCGCGACCACCTTCAGGCGGCACCGTGCAGATCACGGCGCGGCCGCGCAGGAAGGCGCGGAACGCCGTGCGGGCACGGACACCGCACGGCCAGGATTTGCCATCGGTGGTGCAGGTCTCGTCCTGCCCGACGACATCGATGCCGGAAACGGCGACCGAATAGCCTTTCGCCTCGATCAGGCCGGCGGCCGGGGCGACCGGCTGGAACAGCTTTGTGCCGTTCCAGTCGTCGGGCATCTTCGGCTTGGGCGGCACGGCGAGCGCCAGCTTGCTCAACGGCTCGCGCGGCTCGACCCGCTCGAGCTCTCCGGCGGGCAGTTCCGGCCGCGCGACGACCTGCGGATCGATCGCCCGCGAATGCGCCGCCGGTTTTGGCGGCTGCGGAGCAGGTATGGCTGAGGTGGCAGGTTCTTCTGGTAGCGTCCCGCTGTCAGCCCGCGGGATCGTATCGGCGCCGGGATCGATCTGATCCACCGCAACAGTGCTTGCGCTGCCTTTCAGCGTGCGTCCGCCGGCAACGACCAGCGCCGCCATTACCGTAACCATCAGAACCGCCAGGACAAGATGAGGAAGTCGCACCCGTTGCACCTATTGGCTTGCCCAGACGATCCGCGCCACCCATTCGACCTCGCGCATGGGGATGTCGCGGTCCGGATGCTCCGGATTGAGCGAGACCAGTTCGATCGACTTGACGGTCTGACGTTCGAGCACCTTGGCCATCACCTCGCCTGATGTGGTCTTGACGACGACGCGATCGCCCTTGCGGGTGGCGGCGCCCGGCTCGACGATGAGCACGTCACCGTTGCGGTAGAGCGGCAGCATGGAATCCCCTTGCACCTGCAGCGCATAGGAACTCTCGGTCGATTGCGCAGGCAATTCGACGAGATCCCAGCCCTGCCCGGCGGGAAAGCCGGCATCGTCGAAGAAGCCGCCGGCGCCTGCCTGGGCAAAGCCGAGCAACGGCACGGCGCGCCGGCTGGCAGGCGATGCGCCCCGGCCTTCGATCAGTCCCGTGAATTCGTCCAGCGAAGCGCCCGTGGCCTCGATGATCTTGGCCAGCGATTCGGTCGAAGGCCAGCGCGGCCGTCCGTCGGACGAGAGACGTTTCGATTTGTTGAAGGCGGTCGAATCAAGTCCCGCGCGCCTTGCCAGACCCGAAGCCGAAAGCGAATAGCGCTCGGCAAGAGCATCGATGGCAGCCCAGACGCGGTCGTGTGAGAGCATGACGTGCTCTCCTTCGAAACAGGAAAAAATGCCTTGCCTGTCTAACCCGCGACCAGTTGGTTGTCCACCGTTTCGATGACGGATCGCCGGCAGTGCGGCCGCTCGTGACAAAGGTCGTATCCTTATTGACCGCCGCGGGAGGATAGCCCTATGTTCAGCCTGCGGTACAAGCCGTATCCGGGTCCGCGGGAAGGGTTGAACCCACTTGTCTTGATGAGCTTGTAGCCAAACCTTTGTGCTGCCGATTTGCGGACCTTCGGCACTTCACGCACGGAGGTTTTTATGAAACAGCTCCCCAACCGGCCCAATCTCGATCTGTTGAAGAAGCAAGCAAAGGAATTGCTCGCGGACTACAAACGCGGCGATCCGGATGCGCTCGAGCGCCTTCGAAATGCCCTGCCGGCAGCCATGGGCAAGTCCGACCAGGCGATCAAGAGCCTCGCCTTGCGTCTTCATGATGCCCAGTCCTGCCTTGCGCGGGACTATGGGTTCCCGTCCTGGTCGGACATGAGCAGCTTCGTCGCGGCGCAGCGCGCTTACCGAACCGACCGTGCCGGCTCGATCCGCAATTGGGTGGGCCTCGTCTATGCCGGCGACATCAGCGGCGGTACGAACCGGGCAAGCCCGGCCGCCGCCGCGCGGATGGTCGAGGAGCATCCGGATCTCGTTGCAGGCGATCCTTATCTCGCCTGCGCTGTTGGCAATGAAGCCATCCTGCGCGGCTTCACGGAGCGGGACCCAGGGTGGATCAATCGCCCGGGCGGTCCGCTCAACCTGCCGCCGCTGGTGGCGGTGGCGCATTCCAGTCTGCTCCGGCTGCCACGCTTTCGCGAACCGCTTCATGCCTGTGCCGAACTGCTGCTCGAAGCAGGTGCCGAACCAGACCAGGCCGTCGGCAGCCGTTGGCCGCCGGCGTCCGTGGAAAAGCCCTCGGAACAGTTCCCGCTGTCCGCGCTCTACGGCGCTGCCGGTCAGAACTACGATCCCGTGCTGACAAAGCTGCTGCTCGACGCCGGCGCCAATCCGAACGACGGCGAGTCGCTTTATCACTCGCTCGAAAATCCGGACTGCACCCGGCTGCTGCTTGCCGCGGGCGCGCGCGTCACCGGCTCCAATGCGCTCTATCGCATTCTTGACCTCGACAGCATCGAGGCGCTGCGCCTCCTGCTCGCGGCACCCGATGCCAATCCGAACGAAGGCGCCACAAGCCAGCCGACATCCGACTGGGGCAGGCCGCTTTTGTGGGCGCTCCGGCGGCGGCGCTCTGCCGCCCACATCGAAGCGCTGCTTGCCGCCGGTGCCGATGCTGCGGTTCGCACGCCCGACGGGGCGAGTGCCTATCTGATCGCCCTGCGCTTTGGGCTGACCGATGTCGCCGCGCTGCTGCGGCGATGGGCGGACAATGGACCGCTTCCCGATGACGAGCAGTTCATCGCCGCGTGTGCCGCGGGCGACGAGGCGACGGCTCGGCGGATAAAGGCCCAGCACCCGGACTTGCCCCACTCGCTGTCGGACACGCAGTTGCGCCTGCTGCCGGAGCTTGCTGCGCAAGGCTGCACCGAGGCGGTGAGAGCCATGGTCGATCTGGGCTGGCCGATCGCCGTGCGCGGCGGCGATTGGGATGCCTCCGCGCTGAACCACGCGGTGTCTCGCGGCCATGCCGATCTCACCCGCTTCCTGCTCGAAAACGGCGCCAACTGGAAAGAACAGCATGGTTTCGGCGGCGACGTGCGCGGAACGCTCGGATGGGGTTCGGTCAATGAACCGGAGGCGAACGGCGACTGGCTTGGTTGCGCCGAGGCGCTCGTGGCGCATGGGATGCCGAGCGGACGGCCGGACCCGAATGGCACGCGGAATGTCGTCTTCGAGGATCGTACGATGGTCTTTTCGGACGAAGTGACAGATTTCCTGCTCAGTGCGGCGGCGTGACGAATACCGGGCTTCGGAGCGCGATCAGGTCCGTTTGGCCAGGCCGCGCAGTCCCTGGTGCGACGTCATGAAAATCCGTTCCGGCTCTGTCGGTGGCCGCGGGTTCACCGCACGGCCAAGTGCGGCGACTACCTCGTCAATGTCGAGGAAGCGGCGCGCCTTGCGGTCATAGACGCCGGCCGTCGTCAGGATCAGGGCGGCCGTCTCGCCATCGTCGAGGACGAAGCGGTGCTTGCCGATGACCTGGGTGCCTTCCCAGGTCTCGATCGAGGACACCACTTCGAAGCGGCGCCACAGCCGTATCTCGCGGGCGTAGACGGCCTGCAGCCCGCCCATCATCGGCGCCCAGCCATTCTTTCCTCGCCAGCGTGATGAGGCCGGCACGGACAAACAGATCGATGCGGCCAAGGTCGGCCAGCATCATGTAGCGCGCATTGTTGAGATGGACGTTGAAATCGATGTCGGTCGGCAGGCAGCGAAAGGCCAGCCGGCCTTCGCCGCCCATGAGATAGGGACCACGCCTGCGCGCCGTGGCCAGCATGCGCGCCATGCGCGCCCAGACGTACATATGTCAGGCTGCCTGCTTCACATCGCCCTTCGCATGGGGATCGAAGCGTTCGTAGAAGGTCTCACCTTTCTCGGCCATGTCGATGAGCAGCTTGGGCGCCTTGAACTCGGCGCCATACTTCTTCTGCAGGCCCTTGGCGATCTTGAGGAATTGCTTGGTGCCGATCCCGTCGATATAGGACAGCGCGCCACCGGTATAGGGCGCGAAGCCGAAGGCCAGGATCGAGCCGACATCGGCCTCGCGCGGGTCGGTGACGATACCCTCCTCCATCACGCGTGCCGCTTCGAGCGCGATGGTGACCAGCAGGCGCTGCTGCAGCTCCTCATAGTCGACCTTCTCGGCCGCGAGCTGCGGATAGAGGTCCTTCAACCCCGGCCACAGCTTCTTCTTCGCGGGCTTGGCCGGATAGTCGTAAAAGCCCTTGCCGTTCTTGCGGCCGAGGCGGCCGTGGTCGTCGACCATGGTGTTGATCAGTGCCATCTGCCTAGGGTCGACGGCCTTGTCGCCGAGATCCCTGATGGTCTGCTTCATGATCTTCTGGGCGAGGTCGATGGCCGTCTCGTCGGTCAGCGCCAAGGGACCGACCGGCATGCCGGCGGCCTTCGCCGCATTCTCGATCATCGGCGCGGGCACGCCTTCGATCAGCATCTTGTAGGCTTCCGACATGTAGCGCAGCACGCAGCGGTTGACATAGAAGCCGCGCGTATCGTTGACGACGATCGGCGTCTTCTTGATGGCGCGCACGAAGTCGATCGCGGTCGCCAGCGCCTTGTCGCCGGTCTTCTTGCCGAGGATGATCTCGACCAGCATCATCTTGTCGACCGGTGAGAAGAAGTGGATGCCGATGAAATTCTTCGGCCGCGCCGAATTCTTGGCCAGGCCGGTGATCGGAATGGTCGAGGTGTTAGAGGCAAAGATCGCCGACGACTTCAGCACGGCCTCCGCCTGTTCGGTGGCGTTCCTCTTGACGGCGGAATCCTCGAACACGGCTTCCACCACGAGATCGCAGCCGGCGAGGTCCGCATAGTCTGCCGTCGGCGTGATCAGCGACAGGAGCTTGTCCTTCTCCTCGGGCCTGGCGCGACCCTTCTTGACCTGATCCGAGATCAGGCTGTCGGAATGTGCCTTGCCCTTTGCGGCCGCCTCCACATCCCGGTCGAGCAGCACCACCGGAATGCCGGCCTTGGCGGTGACATAGGCGATGCCCGCGCCCATGAAGCCGGCGCCGAGAATGCCGATCTTCTTGAACCTGGTGTCCGGCACGCCGGCCGGGCGGCGCGCGCCCTTGTTCAGCTCCTGCAGCGACACGAACAGCGAGCGGATCATCGCCGCCGCCTCCTTGCTCTGCATGATCTCGGTGAAATAGCGCTGCTCGATCCTGAGCGCAGTGTCGAAGGGCACCAGCAGGCCCTCATAGACGCATTTCAGGATCGCGGCGGCGGCCGGGTAATTGCCATGGGTCTCGCGGCGCAGGATGGCGATGGCCGGCGGCCACAGATTGGCCCCGGCCGCCGAATAGATCGGCCCGCCGGGCAGCTTGAAACCCTTCTCGTCCCACGGCGCCACCGGCTTGAGGCCGTTCCTGATCATCGCCTTCGCGGTCTCGATCAGCTTCGCCGGTTCGGCGATCTCGTGGATCAGGCCCATCGCCTTCGCCTTCTGCGGCGACAGGGTCTGGCCGAAGGTCAGCATCTGCAACGCCTGTTGCTGGTCGGTCAGCCGCGGCACGCGCTGGGTGCCGCCGGCACCGGGGAAGATGCCGATCTTGACCTCGGGGAGCGCCATCTTGACCTTGTCGGAGTCGGCGGCGACGCGGCCATGGCAGGCGAGCGACATTTCGAAGGCGCCGCCCATGCATGTGCCGTTGATCGCCGAGACCCATGGCTTGCCGCAGGTTTCCAGCTTGCGGAACAGGCCGGTCATGATGCCGGCACTGTCGAACAGAGCCCTGGTCGCCTTCTCGACATCCCTGACCTTGTCAGTGGCGAAGCTGGTCAGCATTCTCTGCAGCAACGTGATGTCGGCGCCACCGGAGAAAGTGTCCTTGCCGGAGGTGATCACCGCGCCTTTGATGGCGGGATCGCCGGCCACCTTGTCCACGATGGCGTTCAACTCGCGCATCACCTCTTCGGTGAAGACGTTCATCGAGCGGTCCGGGCTGTTCCAGGTGACCAGCGCGATGCCATCGGCGTCGATGTCGAGGGTAAAATTGGTGTAGCTCATCGTTCTCTCCCCGTCAGACGCGTTCGATGATGGTTGCGGTACCCATGCCGGCACCGATGCACAGTGTCACCAGCGCGGTGTTCAAGTCGCGGCGCTCGAGTTCGTCCAGCACCGTGCCGAAGATCATCGCGCCGGTGGCCCCGAGCGGATGGCCCATGGCGATGGCGCCGCCATTGACATTGATCTTGTCGTGCGGGATCTCGAAAGCCTGCATGTAGCGCAGCACCACCGAGGCGAAGGCCTCGTTGAGCTCGAACAGGTCGATGTCCGACAGCTTCATCTTAGCACGCCTCAACAGTTTCTCGGTGACGTCGACCGGGCCGGTCAGCATCAGCACCGGCTCGGAGCCGATGTTGGCGAAGGTGCGGATGCGGGCGCGGGGCTTGAGGCCCATCGTCTTGCCGGCCTTCTTCGAACCAAGCAGCACGGCCGCCGCGCCATCGACAATGCCGGACGAGTTGCCGGCGTGATGGACGTGGTTGACCTCCTCGACCTCGGGATGCTTCTGCACCGCCACCGCGTCGAAGCCGCCCATTTCGCCGGGCATGACAAAGGACGGATTGAGCGAGGCGAGCGACTGCATGTCGGTCGACGGCCGCATATGCTCGTCATGGTCGAGAATGGTGAGTCCATTCTGGTCCTTGATCGGTATGACCGAGTTCTTGAAGCGGCCATCGGCCCAGGATCTTGCGGCGCGCTTCTGGCTCTCGACCGCGTAGGCGTCGACGTCGTCGCGCGAGAAGCCGTATTTGGTGGCTATCAGGTCGGCCGAAATGCCTTGCGGCACGAACCAGCCGGGCAGGCCGACCGAAGGATCCATGAACCAGGCGCCGCCGGACATGCCCATGCCGACGCGCGACATCGATTCGACGCCGCCGGCAATGACGATTTCATCGGCGCCCTGCGCGATCTTGGCGGCGCCGAAATTGATCGCGTCCAATCCGGAGGCGCAGAAGCGCGAGATCTGCATGCCGGGTGCCTTGGTGTCGTAGCCGGCCTCGAAAGCGGCGGCACGCGGAATGACGGAACCCGCCTCGCCGACCGGGTCGACGCAGCCGAAGATGATGTCGTCGACCGTGCCGGTGTCCAGCCCGTTGCGGTCGCGCAAGGCTTCGAGCGTCCTGGCGGCGAGCCGCACCGCCGGTACCTCATGCAGCGATCCGTCCTTCTTGCCCTTGCCGCGCGGCGTGCGAACGGCGTCATAGACATAAGCTTCGGCCATTTTCATGCTCCTTGGGTTCGCTGAAGAGAGCTGCTCAGAGCGAGCGTCCGATCAGCAATTTCATGATCTCGTTGGTGCCGCCGTAGATGCGCTGGACGCGGGCGTCACGGAACATGCGGGCGATCGGATATTCATTCATGTAGCCATAGCCGCCGTGCAATTGAAGGCATTCGTCGACGACTTTACCCTGCAGGTCGGAGAGCCAGTACTTGGCCATCGAGGCCGTTGCCGGATCCAGCCCGCCATTGATGTGGCGGGTGACGCAGTCATTGTAGAACACGCGGCCGATGGTGGCCTCTGTCTTCAATTCAGCCAGCTTGAACTGCGTGTTCTGGAAGTCGATGATCGCCTTGCCGAAAGCCTTGCGCTCCTTGACGTAGTCGATGGTCAGCGCCAGCGCCCGCTCGATCATGGCGATCGCCCCGGTGCCGATCTGCAGCCGCTCCTGCGGCAATTGTTGCATCAGCTGGACGAAGCCCTGTCCCTCTTCATGGCCGAGCAGGTTGGAGGTCGGCACACGCACGTCGTTGAAGAACAGCTCCGATGTGTCGTTGGCTTTCAGCCCGATCTTGTCGAGGTTGCGGCCGCGTTCGAACCCCTCCACTTCATCGGTCTCAATAACGATCAGCGAGGTGCCCTTGGCGCCCTTCTCCGGATCGGTCTTGGTGACGACGATGATGAAGTTCGCCAGCTGGCCGTTGGTGATGAAGGTCTTGGAGCCGTTGATCTTGTATTGGTTGCCGTCCTTCTCGGCACGCGTCTTGACACCCTGCAGGTCGGAACCGGCGCCAGGCTCGGTCATGGCAATGGCGCCGATCAGTTCGCCGGTGGCGAGCTTGGGCAGCCATTTCTTCTTCTGCTCCTCCGAACCGTAATGGAGGATGTAAGGGGCGACGATCGAATTGTGCAGGCCGATGCCGAAACCATCGACGCCGACATGGCCGATCGCCTCGATGATGGCGCTCTCATGCGCGAAGGTGCCGCCCGAGCCGCCATATTCCTCCGGCATCGAGGCGCAGAGCAGGCCGGCGGAACCTGCCTTCAGCCAGCTTTCGCGGTCGACCATCTCGTTCTTCTCGAACTCGTCGTAGCGCGGTGCGATCTCCTCCGACATGAAGCGGATAGCCATGTCGTAGAGCATGCCGACCTCGTCGGCCGCCCAGGCTGGCTTCGGCAAAGAGAGCACTTCGGCGGGATTTGTCGCCACGATTTCCTCCGCGTATCGACAGACAGAAAGGCTAGCGAGACCGAGTTTAGAACGCTTCCGCCGGCAGGGCCATCAGCGTATCGGCGCCACTCGAAATCCGGGCGAGGTGGGCCGAGGTCTCCGGCATGATCCGTTCCATGAAGAAGCGCGCCGTCACGACCTTGTTGTCGTAAAAAGGCTGGGAGCCGTTGGCACCCGTCTTGCCCTGTGCCGCCTTGGCCATCCGCGCCCACATGTAACCCAGCGCTACGAGGCCGAAGAGATGCATGTAGTCGGTCGAGGCCGCACCGGCATTGTCGGGCTTGGCCATGCCGTTCTGCAGCAGCCACATGGTCGCCGCCTGCAAATCGTTGAGGCCCTTCTTCAGACCCTTGGTGAACGGCGCCATCTTCTCGTCCGCGCGGTTTTCCTCGCAGAATTCGCCGACCTCCTTGAAGAAGGCCTGTATGGCGCGGCCGCCGTTCAAGCCGAGCTTGCGGCCGACGAGGTCGAGCGCCTGGATGCCGTTGGCGCCTTCATAGATCATGGCAATGCGGGCATCGCGCACGAACTGGCTCATGCCGTGCTCTTCGATGTAGCCGTGGCCGCCGAACACCTGCTGCGCCATCACGGCGTGGTCGAACCCCTTGTCGGTCAGCACGCCCTTGACCACCGGCGTCATCAGGCCGGTGTAGTCGTCGGCCGCCTGGCGGTCCTTGTCGTCGGCGGAGCGGTGCGCGATGTCGGACTTGATCGCCGTCCACAGCGCCAGCGCGCGGCCGGCCTCGTTGAAAGCCTTCATGGTCATCAGCGAGCGGCGGATGTCGGGATGGACGATGATCGGGTCGGCCTTCTTCTCCGGCGACTTAGGGCCCGACAGCGAGCGGCCCTGCAAACGGTCCTTGGCGTAGGCGACGGCGTTCTGGTAGGCGATCTCCGACAGCGACAGCCCCTGCAGGCCGACGCCGAGCCGCGCCTCGTTCATCATCGTGAACATCGCCTTCAGGCCGCCATTGGCCTCGCCCAGCAGCGTGCCTTCAGCCTCGTCATAGTTCATGACGCAGGTCGAATTGCCGTGGATGCCCATCTTCTCCTCGATGGAACCGCAGGAAACGGTGTTCCTTGTCCCCGGATTGCCCGACGCATCGAGCTTGAACTTCGGCACGATGAACAGCGAGATTCCCTTGACGCCTTCGGGGGCACCTTCGATACGGGCCAGCACCAGATGGACGATGTTGTCCGACATGTCGTGCTCACCGGCCGAGATGAAAATCTTCTGGCCTGAAATCTTGTAGGTGCCATCGCCGTTCGGCACTGCCTTGGTGCGCAGCAAGCCGAGATCGGTGCCGCAATGCGGCTCGGTCAGGTTCATGGTGCCGGTCCAGGTGCCCTCGACCATCCTGGGCAGCCAGGTCGCCTTCTGCTCGTCGGTGCCGTGGGTGATGATGGCCGCGATCGCACCCTGGGTCAGGCCGGGATACATCATCAACGACATGTTGGCCGACACCATGTATTCGGCCACCGCCGTGTGCACGGCATAGGGCAGGCCCTGGCCGCCGAACTCGACGGGGGCCGCCAGACCCATCCAGCCGCCTTCACGATACTGGTCGAACGCTTCCTTGAAGCCCTTGGGCGTGGTCACCGAGCCGTCGTTATGGCGCACGCAGCCTTCCATGTCGCCGACACGGTTGAGCGGATGCATGACGTTCTCGGCGAGCTTGGCCCCTTCGGCGAGAATTGCCTCCAGCACGTCGGGCGTTGCGTCGGCGAATCCGGGAAGGTTCGAATAGCGCCGATAGCCCAGCACTTCGTTGAGCACGAACAGCGTGTCCTGGACCGGGGCCCTGTAGATCGGCATGCTTTCCTCCACCATGCGGATAAGGCCCCGAAATCAAGCCGTGCGCGGCAAGCGGGCCAATGTCGAAGTGGCAATAGCAAATATTGACGTTTGCGTAAACGTCAATATTTCGATGCGACAAGATTCCGTCGCCGCGCGCGCGGAGCCTAGCGTTGCGGCATTGCGCAAGCCAGCGCGAAACAGCAGGCCATGACAGCGAAAAGCCGCGCAGCATGGCCACGCGGCTTTGATGGTGAAGGTCCGACAGTGTCGGAGAGTGGCTTAGCTCGCGACGCTCGCGTGCGGCGTCGAACGCTCGGCCAACATCTGGCGCACCGCCGACATCGAGCCGCCGAGCTCATTGATGGCGTCGTCGATCAGTGCCCGCTGCTTCTGCAGGCGAGCGAGCTGCTTCTCCGACTTGTCCAGCGCCAACCGCAACTGCTTGGTGTTGGAACCGGTCGGATCGTAGAGGTCCATCATCTGCTTGACGTCGCGCAGCGAGAACCCAACCTTGCGGCCGAGCAGGATCAGCTTCAGCCTGGCCTTGTCGCGGCGCGTATAGAGACGGGTCGAACCGTCGCGCTGCGGGTGGAGCAGGCCTTTGTCTTCGTAGAAGCGCAGCGTGCGCAGCGTCACGCCGTACTTTTTGGCCATTTCGCCGATGCGGGAGAGATCCTCGCCGACTTCGACGGATGCATTATTGGTATTGGCCGCGGTCTCGCCGGCCGAGATAAGTTTCATGGTCACTGGCTTCCCCGTCTGGTGGCGTCGCGGTCCCGGACCATGCGTCGCCTGACTGGAAGCGGGGGCGTGCTTCCAGCCGTGGTTTCAACAAACAAATCGCAAAACAGCACAGTTGATGCGCCATTTACGTTTACGTCAATTCTATACCGAGAGCCGCCTCATGACGCAAGGGCGTTCTGAGAACGGTGCTTTATGCCGCACCGGAAATCGAGACCGCCAACTTCCTTGCAACTTCTTAAGCTTGGTTAACGCGTTGTTTACCACGTTGGGCGAAATGTGCGCGTGTCGGCTATCCGTGGTTATCCTGTATCGAATTTTCACGGTTTTTCGGAGCGCGGGGTGAAACCCGGGAAGCTTGTCTTCCACCGTGGCATGGAAGCGCGGTCGCCTCGTTCCGGCAGGGACTTGGGGAGCTGGTCGCAAGCCGGCCAATCTGAAAGACGGACGCACCGATGAACAGCAAGCGGTCCTACCTCGATACACTCAATGCCGGCAGGCAGCGCAAGCCACAGACAACGCTCGAGCAGCTGAACCGCTCGCTGGAGACCCTGGAACAGCGCCTGGGGCAGACGCGTGAGGACGCGACGGCACGGCCCGTTCCTCGCCAATATGGCGCCGACCCGCGTTACCCCGCCGCGGAACCGCATTATCCCGCCGCGCAACCGACGGCCCAGCAGCGCTGGTATGAGGATCCGCAGCCGGCACCGCGTGCGCACAACCCGGCGCCCTCGCCTGCCTTCGACCAGAATTACCAGACAATCGCGCGCGACATCGACCGCGTGCGCGGCCAGGAAGACAGCGTCGCGATGGTCGGCAAGATCGCGGGCGAGCTGCGCGGCATGCGCGAAGAACTGCGCCACCAGGTGACTTCAGGCCTGCAGCGCGAATTCGACGCGCTGCGCAAGGACATCGACCGCGCCTTCCAGGCGAGCGCCAAGCCCGGCGCGACAGGCAAGGGCAGCGCCGAACTCGGCGTGGAATTCGAGCGGCTGTCCGGCGCCATCAAATCGCTGTCGGAGAAGAGTGACGACAGGAGCGTCAACCTGCTGCGACTGGAACTCGAGCAGGTCAAGGCCGCTCTCGACACGCTGGCGCGCGAGGAGAGCGTGCAGAAGGTCGACCGCCGCTGGGACGATTTCGATCGCCGCTGGACTGCCTTCGAGGACCGCGTCGACGCCGATCAGCGCAAGCGCTCCGACGATCCCGCCCTTGCGGCCCTGACCGATCGGCTGGAGCAGATCAGCAACGCCGTCAACAACCTGCCGGAATCGCTGTCGCTGCGTTCGCTGGAGGAAAAGGTCCGCACACTGGCTGGGGCGGTCGACCATTTCGCCAACCAGCAGGACAATCGCGGCGGCGGCACGCTGGCCATGATAGACGAGCGGCTGGACGAGATTTCCCGCGCCATCGTAGCCTCGACAGTCGCCGCACAGGCCAATTCAATCGACCACGAAGCCTTCGAGCGCATCGAGAAGCGGATCGACTCGCTCGCCCAGCAGATCGAGGAAGTGGCGCAGGACCGTCCCGGCAATGTCGTGGTCGACCGGTTGAACACGCTGTCGAGCCGGGTCGATGACCTCGCCGGCCGCGCCAACCTGCCCGAGCAGGCGATGGAACGGCTCGCAAAGCAGATCGCGCTGATCGCCGACAAGATCGATCAGGCGCCGGCCATGCCCGACGCCGACTACATCTTCCAGGGGCTTGAGCAGCGTTTCGACGTGCTGTCCGGCATGATGGAGCGCCGCCAGGGCGACGCCATCGAACAGGGCAACATGCTGTTTCGCGATCTCGAGCGCCGGCTGGACGAGGTTGCCGACCGGCTGGATCAGCGCAGCATGGCGCAGGTCGACAGCGCCGGCATCATGGACGCCATCGACGCCCGCTTCACAGCACTGGCCAAGCGCATGGAAACGCGCGCTCCCGATCCCGCCGGCGAGGCGGCGATCCGCGGGCTGGAAAGCCGGCTCGAGGACATTTCAAGCCGGCTGGACGCTTCGGCGGCTCAAGTGGCCGGCATCGATCCGGCGCTGATCCGCAGCCTGGAGGCGCAGGTCGCCGGCCTGTCGGCGCATCTTTCCAAGCCCAGCACGCCGCTGCCGGATTTCGAGGACATCAGCCCGCGCCTCAACGAAATCGAAAAAGCGCTGGCCGGGACCCGCGATTCCATCCTCGGTGCCGCACGCGAGGCGGCTGAGAACGCGGTGCGCTCGCTGGCCGGAACGAGCACCAATACAGCCGCGGTATCTGGCCTTGCCCAGGACCTGAAGACGCTGGAGACATTGACGCGGCGTTCCGACGAGCGCAATTCGCGCACCTTCGAGGCCATTCACGATACATTGCTCAAGATCGTCGACAGGCTGGGTTCGCTGGAAACCAGCGATCCGTCCGAAGCGGTAAGCGAACTCTTCGATGCGGCTCCGACCGAACCGAGCGGCTGGCGCGGCGCACGGCGGCCCAAGATGGCCGTGAACGCACCGTCGATGACAATGGACGAGCCGCAGCCGCTGACTGGCATGGCCGATCTGGACGCGCGTGCCGCGGCCATATTGCGCGCCGAGCCCGGCGAGCCGGCTCTGCACGTTGAAACGGGCTTGTCTGCCCGGCCGGGCGCGCGCTCACCCGCGGAAGCAGCAGCCGCCGCCGCGATGGCCGCACTCGGTTCCGACGCCACCGCCGGAAAGGACCAGCCTGCT
>NZ_JAPYKP010000115.1:0-19514 GCF_037179725.1 Mesorhizobium sp. Cs1321R2N1
GACCGCACCGGCAGCGCCGGCACCGGCCGAAGCCGCCAAACCGGCCGCACCGGCGATGCCTGAACTGCCTGCCAAATCAGGCGATATCGCCAACACGCCGCCAGCCATATCGACGGAAAAGGCACCCTCGCCGCCGGCACCCGCCGAACCGGCAAAGCCTGCCGAGACCGCCCCCGCGCCTGCCGCTCCCGCTTCGGCGGCGCCAGCAGAACCGACAACGCCCGCCGAAGCCGCGCCAGCCACCGGCAGCCATGTCATCGTGGCCGGCGATACCTACTGGGATCTGGCAAAGAAAGCCTATGGCGATGCGACCAGGTGGAAACTCATCTATGAGGCGAACAAGGGTCAAAGGCCGCATCGGCTTGTGCCGGGCGCGACACTGACCATCCCCGCGAAGTAACCTCATTTCGCTTCCAGCGAGAACACCCGCCGGGGAAACCTGGCGGTGTTCTTTTTTGCAGACGGAAAGGCGGTATGGTGCGGCCAGACGCAGCATTGAAAAGCGGCGCGCCATCGCTAGTTTCACGCCGTCTCCGGAGAACCCTTATGACGCCTACCAATGTTGTCGACCCCAAGACGGTCAAGCCGGTCGCCGCGACGGCGGGGCACGCGCCGGCCAAGGCCGGCAAGGTCGGCGTCATGCTGGTCAACCTTGGGACCCCAGACGGCACCGAGTTCAGGCCGATGTGGCGCTATCTCAGGGAGTTCCTGTCTGATCCACGCGTTATCGAGCTCAACAAGGCGATCTGGTATCCGATCCTCTATGGGCTGGTGCTGACCACGCGGCCGAAGAAGTCGGGTGCCAACTACGCCAGGATCTGGAACCGGGAGAAGAACGAGTCGCCTTTGCGCACCTACACGCGCGCGCAATCCGAAAAGCTGACCGGGGCATTGCGCGACTTGCCCAATGTCATCGTCGACTGGGCGATGCGTTACGGCAACCCTTCGACATCAAGCGTCGCCGAAAGGCTGGTGGCGCAAGGCTGCGACCGCATCCTGAGCTTTCCGCTCTATCCGCAATATTCGGCGACGACGACCGCCACCGCCAACGACCAGTTGTTCCGGGCGTTGATGAAAATGCGCGCGGCACCTGCCGTCCGCAGTGTGCCGCCCTACTATGCCGAGCCGGTCTACATCGAAGCGCTCGCCAGTTCGATCGAACGGCATCTGGCGACGCTCGATTTCGAACCGGAGGTGGTCATCACCTCCTATCACGGCATCCCGAAACCCTATTCCGACAAGGGCGATCCCTACCGGGCGCATTGCCTGGATACCACGCGGCTGCTGCGCGAGAAACTCGGCTGGGACGAGAACAAGCTGATCACCACCTTCCAGTCGCGCTTTGGGGCGCAGGAGTGGCTGCAGCCTTACACCGACAAGACGGTCGAGAAACTGGCCAAGGACGGCATCAGATCGATCGCCATCGTCAATCCAGGCTTTTCCGTCGACTGCATCGAGACGCTGGACGAGATCGGCCGCGAAGCAGCCGAGACCTTCCATCACGCCGGTGGCGAAAACTTCGCCCACATTCCTTGTCTCAACGACAGCCCCGAGGGCATGGCGGTGATCGAAGCAATGGTGCGGCGCGAACTGTCGGGCTGGGTCTGACGCCGGAACAACACAAGCTCCGAAGCGTTGAGCAGCGCCTCCGGAGAATTCAATGCTCCGCAAACTCGACCTCAGCACTGGCCGGCCCGTCTGGTCCGCCTATCGGGCGCCCGTGGTGCCGACGGGCAGTCTGACCCGGGACGTCAAGACCGATGTGCTGATCGTCGGCATGGGCATCAGCGGCGCCATGATGGCCGAGGCGCTGACAGCGGACGGTCACTCCGTGATCTGCATCGACCGGCGGGGGCCGCTGAAAGGATCGACAGCGGCAACCACGGCGCTGGTGCAGTTCGAAATCGACCAGCCGCTTTCGGCTCTGTCGAGGATGATTGGCAAGGCCCAGGCACGGCAGGCCTGGCGACGTTCGCGGCTGGCTATTTCCAATCTCGCCGCCCGCATCGCCGAACTCGGCATCAAATGCGGCATGAGCCGCACCCCATCGCTCTATTTGGCCGGTACCGCGCTCGGCCCCTCGGAACTCCGGGACGAAACCGAGGCGCGGCAGATGGCCGGCATCGGCGCGACCTATCTCACACCGGCGCCATTGGCCGAAACATTCGGCATCGATCGCGCTGGCGCCATCCTAAGCCATGGCAACATCGCGCTCGACCCGCGCAAGCTGACGGCCGGGTTGCTACTCAAGGCTCGGGAGCGCAAGGCACGTCTCTATACGCCGGTCGAAGCGGCGGCGATCAAGGACAGTGCCGACGAGGTGATCGTGGCAACCAGGAATGGCCCCACCATCACGGCACGGCATGTTGTCCTGGCCACGGGTTACGAACTGGTCGACATGGTGCCGGCGGCTGCTCACCGGGTCATATCGACATGGGCGATCGCAACCCGCCCGCAAACGAAACTCTGGCCGGGTGCGGCGTTTATCTGGGAAGCTTCCGATCCCTATCTCTACGTCAGGGCAACGGTCGACGGCAGGGTCATCTGCGGCGGCGAGGACGAGGATTTCATCGACGAGACGCGGCGCGATGAACTGATCGGCGACAAGAGCGCACGCATCGCCGCAAAACTCGGCCTGATGTTTCCGCATCTCGACGTCAGGCCCGAATTTGCCTGGGCCGGCTCCTTCGGCATCACGACGTCAGGCCTGCCCTATATCGGCGCCATTCCCAGGCACCCGCGCATCCACGCCGTGTTGGGTTATGGCGGCAATGGCATCACCTTCTCGCGGATCGCTGCGGAGATCGTCTCGGCGTCGATCGACGGGCTTGAAGACACGGATGCAAGACTGTTTGCCTTCAACCGCTGAGTGTATACTCGCAAACAATCCCTCATCACCTGATTGTAACGTTCTTGAAACACACTTAAGTCTTTGGTGAAGTTGGCTGCGCGGGAATGGCTTGCGCGGCCTGCCTCTGAGGGAGAGCCAAATGGATTTCAGTGGTTTCGATATTGCGATCGTTGTTCTTGTCGCGCTTGTCGTTCTGGTGCTGTTCAAAGGCATCAAGACAATTCCGCAGGGGTACAACTATACCGTCGAACGCTTTGGTCGTTATACCAAGACACTGAGCCCCGGCCTCAACCTCATCACGCCGTTCGTCGACCGCATCGGCGCCAAGATGAACATGATGGAGCAGGTGCTCGACGTTCCGAGCCAGGAGATCATCACCCGGGACAACGCCATCGTCGGTGTCGACGGCATCGCTTTCTACCAGATCCTCAATGCGGCACAGGCCGCCTATCAGGTTGCCGGCCTGCAGAACGCCATCCTCAACCTGACGATGACCAACATCCGTACCGTCATGGGTTCGATGGACCTCGATGAGCTGTTGTCCAACCGCGACGCCATCAACGAGCGCCTGCTGCGCGTCGTCGACGAGGCGGCGCACCCGTGGGGCATCAAGATCACCCGCGTCGAGATCAAGG
The DNA here is from genome assembly GCF_037179725.1 of Mesorhizobium sp. Cs1321R2N1. Classification (NCBI taxonomy): domain Bacteria; kingdom Pseudomonadati; phylum Pseudomonadota; class Alphaproteobacteria; order Hyphomicrobiales; family Phyllobacteriaceae; genus Mesorhizobium; species Mesorhizobium sp. Cs1321R2N1. The sequence continues at coordinate 3,487 of NZ_JAPYKP010000115.1, forward strand.
ACATCAACCCGCCGGCCAACCTCATCGAATCGATGGGCCGCCAGATGACCGCCGAGCGCAACAAGCGCGCGCAGATCCTGGCCGCCGAGGGCCTCAAGCAGTCGCAGATCCTCGAAGCCGAGGGCCGCAAGGAAGCCGCCTTCCGCGATGCCGAGGCGCGCGAACGCTCCGCCGAAGCCGAAGCCCGCGCCACCCAGGTCGTGTCGGAAGCGATTTCCAAGGGTGACGTGCAGGCGCTGAACTACTTCGTCGCCCAGAAATACACCGAGGCGCTGGGCAAGATCGGCACCGCCACCAACAGCAAGATCGTGCTGATGCCCTTCGAGGCGTCGTCTCTGATCGGCTCGCTTGGCGGCATTGGCGAAATCGCCAAGGAGGTCTTCCGCAGCGAAGGCACGACCGGTGCGCAAAGGCAGGCATCCCGCCCGCCGGTGGTCCGCCCGAGCGAGAGTTGAGATAGGCCACTCTCATGATCGACCGCATCGTTTCTGAACTCGGCCCATGGAACTGGATGGTCCTGGGCTTCGTGCTGCTGGTGGTAGAGGTCATCGCGCCGGGCTTCTTCATGCTTTGGATCGGCATCGCCGCCCTGATCGTCGGCGCGGTGTCGCTGCTGATCTGGGATGCCGCCATCTGGACATGGCAGGTCCAGGTGCTGCTATTCCTCGTGCTCTCGCTGGTTTCAGCCTTTGCCGGCAAGAAACTCATGGGCGGACACGACCAGCCGAGCGACCAGCCGCTGCTCAACCGCCGTGGTGCGCAGATGATCGGCAGGATGGCGACGCTTGCCGAGCCAATCCGCGACGGCCGCGGCCGCATCAAGCTCGGCGACACGCTGTGGCGGGTTTCCGGCCCGGATTTGCCCGCCGGCACACAGGTGCGCGTCACCGCCGCTGCCGACACCGACCTGGAACTGACGGTGGAACAGGTCTGAGTTTCCGGCCCCCAATACCTGAATAGCACCGGCACGAGGTGTGTTGAGATTCAGGTCAGGCCGAGCCGAGAATGGTGGCCTCCGAGAACCGGAGCGGAGCGGGCATTAAGTCCGTGAGCTCAGTTCTACTGCGACGCAGTAGAACGGGGAAGCGCAGGAGGCTGCCGTCCGCAGGCCGGCCTGACCTGAATACCGACACGCCTTAGGCGGCGCCGATGCGCAGCAGGTCATGGAAATGCACCACGCCCAGCGGCATGTTGTTCCTGGTCACCACCAGCGCGCCGATATTGTGCTCGTTGAGCAGCGCGATGGCCGTGCCTGCAAGCGTTTGCGGGTCGACCGTCTTGGGCGTGCGGGTCATCACTTCGTCGACGATGACGTCGGCCAGGTTGCGGTGCAGGTTGCGCGCGACATCGCCGTCGGTGATGATCCCGGCCAGTTCGCCATTCGCGTCGACGATCAGAACGCAGCCGACTTTCTTCTGCGACAATGTCATCACAGCTTCCGGCATTTTGGTGCCGAGCGAAGCCAGCGGCATCTGGTCGCCGGCCCGCATGATCTCGGAGACCATGGTCAGGTTGGCGCCGAGCTGGCCGCCGGGATGGAAGGTGCGGAAATGGTCAGGCGTGAAGCCGCGCGCCTCGAGCAGCGCGATCGCCAGCGCGTCACCGATGACCAGTTGCAGCAGCGTCGATGTCGTCGGCGCCAGGCCATGCGGGCAGGCTTCAGGAGTGCGTGGCAAAAGCAGCACCACGTCGGCCGCGCGCGCCAGCGCCGACGTCTCTCCGGAGGTCACGGCGATGAGCGGGATGGAGAAACGCCTGGAATAGGCGACGATGCCCATCATCTCCTTGCTCTCGCCCGACCACGAAATGGCGATGATGGCGTCATCCTTGGCGATCATGCCGAGATCGCCGTGATTGGCCTCGACGGGATGGACGAAGAAGGCCGGCGTGCCGGTCGAGGCCAGCGTCGCCGCGACTTTCGAACCGATATGGCCGCTTTTACCGATACCGGTGACGATGAGTCGGCCCTCGATCTTCGAGATCATCTCGACGGCCTGGGCAAAGGGTGCTGCCAGTCCGTTCTCGAGTGCCTCGGCAAGGGCCGCGATCCCGGCCTGTTCGGTTGCCACCGTTCTCAGCGCCGATTCGATCGACGCTTGCCTGTCCAGAGGCTTCTTATCGAGAGGTCTCGCATGCATGGATGATGCGATTAGCGCTTTGCCGCCCGCCTGTCCAACGGAAATGGCCCTCCGGCATCAAGGTCGAGTGTGCGGCGGTAACGACAAGGATCAAGACAGAGGGCACGACCCGGCCCCGCATTGTCGCCCGCGGAAATCGCGTTTTGAGCCGGGGGTGATGCGTGCCGCCTCAACCCTCCATTAACCATCCCCATTTACGGTTCGGTAAGTATGGCGCGCATGCGCCGCGCGAGCAGTGGTGGCGATGTCCGGGGTCCAGCCAGAAAAATTGAGAGGACGACGGGACAAGGCGGTCTGCGCCTTGCTGCTGGCGACCAGCATCCTTGCCTTGCTGCGCCCTGCGCCCCTCCATGCCCAGGAAACGGAACTGCGTGGAGAAGTATCCGAATCGGCGATCCTGTCCGACCAGCAGCGCAAGGCGGGAAGCCTGGTTCTCGCCCGGCAAACGGCGGCCAACGCTGACGCGCGGGACAATGCGCCGGCGCGCACCTATTTGCCGGCCAGCGCCGACGCCGTGCCTGACGACACGGACGCCGCGAACTCGACCACCAGCGTCTTCGACCCGCCCCAGGCTAGCGACGATACCTCCGCTGATACGCCCACGCCGCCCAAGCCGCGCCGCACTTCGACCGCCAGGCAGAATGCGGCCGACAAGGCAAAGGACAGGGCGACCGACAAGTCGAAGAAGAAAAAGAGCACTACGGCGGCTAAGGATCCAACCACCACTGCCACGACGGCCACAACGGACGACACCGACAGCATCGCGGCGGACCAGGACGCGGCCAACCGCCGTGCACTCCCCATCGACAGTGCGGACAGGCAGAAACTCGACGCTGGCGCCGAGCGCATCACTGCGATCGAGGGCCGGAACAAGAAACCCGAGGACGATCCGTTTGCCGCCACCGGCGTCAGATGGGGCTCCTTCGTCATCCGGCCGACCATCGAACAGGGGCTGACGGCCACGACGAACGGCGACTCGAGCAGTGCCGGCACATCGGCGCTGCTGTCCGAGACGGCGCTGCGCTTTACCGCCGCTTCCGACTGGCGTGAAAACTCCGCGACCATCGACGGCTACGGCATTTTCCGCGAAACGGTGTCGGGCTACCGGGTTCACGATGCGCAGGGCCGCATCGAAGGCCAGCTCAATGTCGACCTCGACAAGGAAATGCGCGCCATCGCCAAGCTCGGCTACGAAGCCGTGCCGGAATCCGCGTCTTCGCCCGATGCAATCGCCGGCGTCAGCACCCAGCCCCTGCGGCAGTCGATCGACGGCAGCATCGGCGTCGAGAAGGCGGTCGGCAAGATGCAGTACACATTGACCGGGGCGGTCTCACACGACTTCTATGGCGACGCCAAGCTCTCGGATGGCACCTCGCTGTCGCAAAAAGACCAGGACAACACGCTCTACACTGCAACCTTGCGCACCGGCTACGAGATTTCACCGGCGCTTACGCCCTTCACCGAAATCGAGGTCGGCCGCCGGGCCTACGACCAGCGGATCGACAATGAAGGCTTCGAGCGCTCCTCGACGCGGCTTGGCGCCCGCGCGGGCCTGCAGCTCGACATGGGCGAGAAGCTGTCGGGTGAATTCTCGGCCGGCTGGCTCAGGGAAGCGGTCGACGACAAGAGCCTGGAAGCAATTTCGGGAGCCACCGTCAACGCGGATGTCAAATGGTCGCCGCAACGCGGCACCTTGATCGGCTTGACCGGCAAGACAACTGTCGAGACCACGACCGCGTCAGGCGAAAGCGGCGATATCCTCTACTCCGGACGCCTGACGGGCGAACGTGTGATCCGATCCAATCTTACCGCGAATGCGGCTCTGGGCCTGGACTGGCGCGACTATGTCGGCATCGACGGCCATGACAGGATCTTGAGCGCGGAGGCCGGACTGACCTGGTGGCTGAACCGGTATGCCGGCCTCACCACCCGGGTGAGAACCGAGAAGCTGACCAGCAACCTGCCCGGTCGCGACTACACCGCCAACAGCATCTACCTCGGCGTGAAAGTGCAGCGCTGAAGGCGTATAAGCTTCGTCATCCTGGGGTCTCCGCGACGTCGCTACGCTCCTGCTTTGCCCGAGGATGACGAAAGTGCGGTGACTAAAATGCGGCCCCGCGGCGCTCGGATGGGCTCACCTCGTCGAGAAGCGTGCGGATGACGCCGGCCATGTTCTCATTCATGTCGCTGCGCCACAGCGCGAAGGCGACATTGGCCTCGACAAAACCTTCCGGCGAACCGCAATCGAAGGTGCGGCCCTGATAGTGGTAGCCGTAGAAGGCCTGCTGCTTCTCCAGCTTCAGCATCGCGTCGGTGAGCTGGATCTCGTTGCCGGCGCCCTTCTCCTGCCCTTCCAGAATCCCAAAGATCTCGGGCTGCAGGATGTAGCGGCCGTTGATGTAGAGATTGGACGGCGCCGTGCCGGTCTTCGGCTTTTCCACCATTTCGGTGATGCGGAACCCGTGATGCGTGTCTTCGCCGCGCCCGACAATGCCGTATTTATGCGCCTCAGCCGGATTGCATTCCTGCACGGCGATGATGTTGTTGCCGGTTTCCTCATAGAGCTCGACCATTGCCTTCGTGCAGCTCTTCTCCGACTGCATGATCATATCCGGCAACAGCAGGGCGAACGGCTCGTCGCCGACCAGTTCGCGCGCGCACCAGACGGCATGGCCGAGACCCATCGGCACCTGCTGGCGGGTGAAGCTGGTCTGCCCCGGCGCCGGCTGCAGCCGTTGCAGGCGGGCAAGCTGCTCGTCCTTGCCGCGCTGTGCCAGCGTGTCATAGAGCTCGAACTGGATATCGAAATGGTCCTCGATGACCGCCTTGTTGCGGCCGGTGACGAAGATGAAATGCTCGATGCCCGCCTCGCGCGCCTCATCGACGACATACTGGATGACCGGCCTGTCGACGACGGTCAGCATCTCCTTGGGAACGGCCTTGGTGGCCGGGAGAAACCGCGTGCCGAGACCGGCGACCGGGAAAACTGCCTTGCGAACTCTCTTCATGCTTTCAATTATCCGTTTGCTGGCCAGCTCCGCAATCCCCGTCTCGCGACATTTTCACGCCGGAATTGAAGATTACTGGGGCAACTGAGAGAAACTTCCACCGGTTAAAGCACCCAGGTGTCTTTTTCGTTCCAGGCGACGCCTATGGTAAACTAATTCCTAACCCGGTTCGGCGATGAATGGTCTTTCCTGAGACAGAGAAGGAGGAAAAGATGTCCGTTCGCAATGCCGCAAAACGTTTCGCCAGCGTCATGACGGCGGCCAGCCTCTCGCTCGCTTTGCTGATGCCGACCGGGCCGGCTTTCGCCGACGCCGGTTTCCGGCAATGGGTCGCCGGGTTCCGCGCCACCGCCGTCGCGGGCGGCGTTTCCGGCTCCGTCTACGACCAGGCTTTCAGGGCTATCAACGAGCCCGATCCGGTGGTGTTGGAAAAGGCCCGAACGCAGCCCGAATTCACCGCCCCCGCCTGGGATTATTTCGACAACCGCGTCCATGATCAGTCCGTCGCCGTCGGGCAGCAGATGGCGAAAAAGTGGAAGCCTTGGCTGGACAGGATCGAGGCAAGGTTCGGCGTCGACCGCTACGTTCTCCTGGCCATCTGGTCGATGGAATCGAACTATGGCGAGATCCTCAAGCGCGACGACATCATGCGCAACGTCATCCGTTCGCTGGCGACTTTGGGTTACGGCGACGCGAAACGTTCGAAATATGCTCGCACCCAGTTGGTCGCGGCGCTGAAGATATTGCAAACCGGCGATATCGACGAGAGCCACCTGATGGGCTCCTGGGCGGGCGCCATGGGCCAGACCCAGTTCATCCCGACCAGCTACCAGCATTATGCCGTCGACATGGACGGCAACGGCAAGCGCGACATCTGGAATTCCATTCCCGATGCGCTGGCGACATCAGCCAACCTGCTCAAGAAGAATGGCTGGCAGGCCGGAAAGACCTGGGGCTACGAAGTCACGTTGCCGGCAGGCAAATTGCCGGGCGGATCGAAGACGCTAGCACAATGGCAGGCGCTCGGCGTCGTCAGGGCCAGCGGCAAGCCGTTCAAGAACCTCACCGACAAGGCGACGCTGAAAGTGCCGGACGGGCGTGGCGGACCGGCCTTCCTGATGGTCAGGAATTTTTCGGTCATCAAGGCCTACAACAATGCCGACAAATACGCGCTGGCCGTTGGTCTGCTTGCCGATGAGATCGCTGGCGGCAGCGGCTTGGTCCAGGATTGGAACCGGCCTTTCACCAAGCTCAGCTTCGAGGAACGGCAGGAGTTGCAGAAGCGACTTTCCCAGCATGGCCTTTATGATGGCAAATTCGACGGCAAGATCGGCGACGGCTCGAAGACGGCCATCATGGCCTATCAGGCAAAGGTCGGCTTGACCCAGGATGGCTATCCGAGCTTGGAAGTGCTGAAATGGCTCAGGCAGAAATAGAGCCTGACGAAGTTGAGTAGGGAGGGAGCGATTGGTTTGGCCTGCGCGCATCGGCACGTTCGTTCGTCGCATGCCGGTGCTGATCCTGGCCTTCGCCTTTCTCGCCATTGCCGTGGCCGGCGCCGTCCATACCCCAGCCATGGCGCAGGAGCAGCCGCAGCAGAGTCGAGGCTGGTCGTTGCGCGACCTTCTGTTTCCGCGCCCCAGCGAGCGGATCGAGCCGCCGCCGGACATCCAGCAGGCGAGGCCTAAGCCAAAGAAGAAACCTCGTGCGCCTCGTCCACCCGAGGAGCCGGCAACGCCCGTGGTCGAAAAGGCGCCGGACGCCCGCACCGTCCTGGTGGTCGGCGACTTCATGGCGACGGGCCTCGCCGAGGGTCTGGACGAAGCCTTCGCCGAGAATACCGGTGTCAGGATCGTTGTCCGCGGCAATGGCTCGTCAGGCTTCGTGCGCGATGATTTCTACAATTGGCCCGAACAGATCAAATCGCTGATCGAAACCGAAAAACCCGCCGCGGTGGTCGTCATGCTGGGGTCTAACGACCGCCAGCAGATGAAGGTCGGCGACGTGCGCGAGCAGCCTCGTTCCGAAAACTGGACCAAGGAATACGAACGCCGTACCGATGAGTTCGGCAAGGCAATCGCCACCGCCAAGGTGCCTTTCCTGTGGGTCGGCATGCCGGCCTTCCGGGTGCCGAAGATGACCTCGGACATGCTGGCCTTCAACGACATCTACCACAAGGCGGCCGAAAGCCACGGCGGCGAATTCGTCGATGTCTGGGACGGCTTCGTCGACGAGAACGGCGCCTTCATTACCAGCGGCCCCGACATGAACGGCCAGCCCGTGCGGCTACGCGCCGATGACGGCATCAACGTGTCCAAGGCAGGCAAGCGCAAGCTCGCCTTCTACACCGAAAAGCCGCTGCTGAAGATCCTTGGACTGGCAGCGCCGGGAAGCGTGGCACCGGCGGCAGCGCCGGCGGGCGCACCCGTCGAAGCACCGGCTCCGGCGGCCGCACCCATCGTCATTGATCGCACCCAACCCATGCTGCTCAGCGATCCCGCGCTCGACGGCGGCACCGAATTGCTCGGCGCTGCCCCGCCGCCAAAAGCCAATCCAGCTCTTCCCGGGGAAAGGCTGGTGATCGAGGGCAAGGCACCGGAGGCGTCGCCCGGACGCGCCGATGATTTCTCATGGCCGCCGAAGGCAAGTCCAGCAGCCGCGGCGGCAGCAAGCGACACCACGAAGGCGATCAGCCCCTAGAGCAATTCCAGGAAAAGTGTGTAACGGTTTTCCCGGGAAAAGCGCGTAGCGCTTTCCCTAGGGAATTGCGTAAAGCAAAGAGTTAGAGCAGGTTAGCGAGTCTATCAAACGCTGAACCGCTCTAACGCGGCAGGACGGTCGTCCCCATCAGCGCCTCGTCGATCGAGCGTGCCGCCTGGCGGCCTTCGCGGATCGCCCAGACAACCAGCGACTGGCCGCGGCGCACATCGCCCGCCGCGTAGAGCCGGTCGACGCTGGTCCTGTAGTCGCGGTCGTTGGCCTCGACATTCCTGGAACGGCGGCTGTCCGTGGTGATCTTCATCTCACCCTCCAGTTCCGCCGCGACCCCTCCCATCGCCGGGCCGGCAAAGCCGATGGCGATGAAGGCAAGATCGGCACGGATGACGAATTCGGTGCCGGCGATCGGCTTGCGCTTCTCGTCGACCTCGCAGCACTTGACGCCGGTGAGCTGGCCTTCCTCGCCGATGAATTCGAGAGTCGCCACCTGGAATTCGCGTTCGGCGCCCTCAGCCTGCGAGGACGAGGTACGCATCTTCGTTGCCCAGTAGGGCCAGACGGAGAGCTTGTCTTCCTTCTCGGGCGGCTGCGGGCGGATGTCGAGTTGGGTGACGCGCACCGCACCCTGGCGGAAGGCGGTGCCGACGCAGTCGGACGCGGTATCGCCGCCACCGACGACAACGACATGCTGGCCACCGGCGATGATCGGATGCGACGGCCACGCCACGGACTGGATCGGCTCGCCGCCGACGCGGCGGTTCTGCTGCACCAGATAGGGCATCGCGTCATGCACGCCGCCGAGATCGTCACCGGGAATTCCGGCGGCGCGCGGCGTTTCCGAGCCGCCACAATAGAGCACGGCATCATGTTCGGTCAGCAGTTCCGCGACGGGCTTGTCGACGCCGACATTGACGCCGCAATGGAAGGTGACGCCCTCGCCCTGCATCTGTTCGATGCGCCGATCGATATAGTGCTTCTCGATCTTGAAGTCGGGAATACCGTAACGCATCAGCCCGCCGGGGCGGCTCTCGCGCTCGTAGACATGCACGTCGTGGCCAGCGCGGCCAAGCTGCTGGGCGGCCGCCATGCCGGCCGGTCCGGAGCCGATGATGGCGACCCGCTTGCCGGTCTTCTTCTCCGGCGGATAGGGCCTGATATGCCCGGTCTCGTAAGCCTTGTCCGCGATCGCCTGCTCCACCGTCTTGATGGCGACTGGAATGTCCTCGAGGTTGAGCGTGCAGGCTTCCTCGCAGGGTGCCGGACAGATGCGGCCGGTGAACTCCGGGAAATTGTTGGTCGAGTGCAGGTTGCGGATCGCGTTGTCCCAGTCCCTGTTGTAGACGAGGTCGTTCCAGTCGGGGATCTGGTTGTGAATCGGGCAGCCCGTCGGTCCGTGGCAGAACGGAATGCCGCAATCCATGCAGCGCGCCGCCTGTTTCTCGACCTCCTTGTCCGACATCGGCAGCGTGAACTCGCGGAAGTGCCGAATGCGGTCCGAGGCTGGCTGGTACTTGTGCACCTGCCGGTCGATTTCGAGAAAGCCTGTTACCTTGCCCATAGTCCAGTTCCTGCTGTCCAGATGGTGCGGGTTTCGCCGCACCCCGTTAACCTCTTGAGGCAGCCATGGCAACCTTGAGCCCGAGGTCAAACTGTCGATGAAAGGGGCCGGGAAGCCTAGGCTCCCCGGCAATTCTCAAAAATCTATTCGGCCGCGACGCCCATGCGCATGCGTTCCATCTCGATCAGCGCGCGGCGGTATTCGACCGGCATGATCTTGCGGAATTTCGGCCGGAAAATCGTCCAGTCGTCGAGGATCTCGCGGCCGCGCACCGAACCCGTATAGTGCACGTGGTTCGAGATCAGTTGGTAAAGCCGCTCCTCGTCATGGCTGGTCATGTCGCCCGACACGTCGACGCGACCCTTGTGATCGAGGTCGCCGCCATGGTGCAGCAGCTTTTCCATGAGGTCGTCTTCTTCCGGAACCGGCTCCAGCTCGACCATGGCCATGTTGCAGCGCTCGGCGAAATCGCCCGCCTCGTCCAGCACATAGGCGACACCGCCCGACATGCCGGCGGCGAAGTTGCGGCCGGTTTTGCCGATGACGACGACGACGCCGCCGGTCATGTATTCGCAGCCATGGTCGCCAACGCCTTCGACGACGGCTGCGACGCCCGAATTGCGCACGGCGAAACGCTCGCCCGCTACGCCGGCGAAATAGGCCTCACCCTCGGTCGCGCCATAGAGCACCGTGTTGCCGACGATGATGGAGTCGGCCGCGACGATCCTGGCCTCTTGTGGCGGCCGGATGACGATGCGCCCGCCCGACAGGCCCTTGCCGACATAGTCGTTGCCGGCACCGACGAGCTCGAACGAGATGCCGCGCGCCAGGAAGGCGCCGAACGACTGGCCGGCGGTTCCGGTGAGCTTGACCTGGATCGTGTCCTCGCGCAGGCCCTTGTGCCTGAAGCGCTTGGCCACCTCACCCGACAGCATGGCGCCCGTGGAGCGGTCGACATTGCGGATGTCGACTTCGATCTTGACCGGCTGCTTGGTCTCCAGCGCGGGCTTGGCCAGTTCGATCAGCTTGCGGTCGAGCACATCGTCGATCGGGTGCTTCTGCCGTTCGGTCCAGTGCACCGCTTCATGCGGCGCATCGGGCTTGTAGAACATCTTCGAGAAGTCGAGCCCGCGCGCCTTCCAGTGCTGGATCACGTCGCGCTTTTCCAGAAGGTCGGCGTCGCCGATGATCTGGTCGATATGGGTGAAGCCCATCTCGGCGAGCAGCGCCCGCACCTCTTCGGCCACGTAGAAGAAGAAGTTGATGACGTGCTCGGGCGTGCCCTTGAAGCGCTTGCGCAGCACCGGATCCTGCGTCGCCACACCGACCGGGCAGGTATTGAGGTGGCACTTGCGCATCATGATGCAGCCGGCCGCGATCAGCGGCGCGGTCGAGAAGCCGAACTCGTCTGCGCCGAGCAGCGCGCCGATGATGACGTCGCGCCCGGTGCGCAGACCGCCGTCGACCTGCAGCGCCACGCGTGAGCGCAGGCCGTTCAGCACCAGCGTCTGGTGCGTCTCGGCAAGACCCATTTCCCACGGGCTGCCGGCATGCTTGAGTGAGGTCAGCGGCGAGGCACCGGTGCCGCCATCATAGCCCGAAATGGTGATGTGGTCGGCGCGCGCCTTGGCGACGCCGGCCGCGACCGTGCCGACACCGACTTCCGACACCAGCTTGACCGACACGTCGGCCGCCGGATTGACGTTCTTCAGATCGTAGATCAGCTGCGCCAGGTCCTCGATCGAGTAGATATCGTGGTGCGGCGGCGGCGAGATCAGGCCGACGCCAGGCGTCGAGTGCCTCACCTTGGCGATGGTGGCGTCGACCTTGTGACCTGGCAACTGGCCGCCCTCGCCGGGCTTGGCGCCTTGCGCGACCTTGATCTGCATCATGTCGGAGTTGACGAGATATTCCGCAGTCACGCCGAACCGTCCCGAAGCGACCTGCTTGATCGCCGAGCGTTCCGGATTCTTGCCGCCGCCAGGCAGCGGCAGGTAACGGTCAGCCTCTTCGCCGCCTTCACCGGTGTTCGACTTGCCGCCGATCTGGTTCATGGCGCGCGCCAGCGTGGTGTGCGCTTCCCTGGAAATCGAGCCGAACGACATCGCCCCGGTCGAGAAGCGCTTGACGATGTCGGCCGCCGGCATCACGTCGTCGAGTGCGACCTTCGTGCGGCCGGTCTCATCCGCCAGCTTGATCTTGAACAGGCCGCGGATGGTCTGGGCGCGGGCCGTCTCGCTGTCGATTTGCGCCGAATAGTCCTTGAACGTCTCCCACGATCCCTGGCGCACCGCGTGCTGCAAGGTGGCGACCGCGTCGGGCGACCACATATGCGCCTCGCCGCGCATGCGGAACAGATATTCGCCGCCGACCTCCAGACTGTTGCGCAGCACCGGATCGCTGCCGAAACCGTCCGTGTGGCGGCTGACGGTTTCGCCTGCGACCTCATCCAGTCCAACGCCTTCGATCAGCGTCGCGGTGCCGGTGAAGTATTGCTGCACGAAATCCGACTTCAGCCCGATGGCGTCGAAGATCTGCGCGCCGCAATAGGACTGATAGGTCGAGATGCCCATCTTGGACATCACCTTGAGGATGCCCTTGCCGATCGACTTGATGTAGCGCGACACCACTTCATAGGCGTCCACCTCTTCCGGCAGTTCGCCGCGCTTGTGCATGTCGAGCAGCGTGTCGAAGGCGAGATAGGGATTGATCGCTTCCGCGCCATAGCCGGCGAGGCAGCAGAAATGATGCACCTCGCGCGGCTCGCCGGATTCGACAACCAGGCCGACCGCGGTGCGCAGTCCCTTGCGGATCAGGTGGTGGTGCACGGCGGCCGTCGCCAGCAGCGCCGGGATGGCGATGCGGTCCGGCCCGAGCTGGCGGTCGGACAGGATGATGATGTTGTAGCCGCCGGCGACCGCTGCTTCGGCCCGCTCGCACAGACGTTCGACGGCGCCCTGCATGCCGGCAGCACCCTCGCTCGACCCATAGGTGATGTCGATCGTCTTGGTGTCGAAACGGTCCTCGGTGTGGCCGATGGAGCGGATCTTCTCGAGGTCGCCATTGGTCAGGATCGGCTGGCGCACCTCGAGCCGCTTGCGCCGCGAATTGCCGACCAGGTCGAAGATGTTCGGCCGCGGTCCGATGAAGGACACCAGGCTCATCACCAGTTCCTCGCGGATCGGGTCGATCGGCGGGTTGGTGACCTGGGCGAAATTCTGCTTGAAATAGGTGTAGAGCAGCTTCGACTTGTCCGACATCGCCGAAATCGGCGTGTCGGTGCCCATCGAGCCCACCGCTTCCTGGCCGGTGGTCGCCATCGGCGACATCAACAGCTTGGTGTCTTCCTGAGTGTAGCCGAACGCCTGCTGGCGATCGAGCAGACTGACATCCTTGCGCAGCGCGCGCGGTTCCACCGGCTTCAAATCTTCCAGGATGAGCTGCGTATTGCCAAGCCAGGTCTTGTACGGGTGCTTGGTCGCGATCTCCGACTTGATCTCCTCGTCGGGGACGATGCGGCCCTTGGCCAGGTCGATCAGAAGCATGCGGCCGGGCTGTAGCCGCCACTTCTGGACGATCTTCTCCTCCGGCACCGGCAGCACGCCGGCTTCCGAAGCCATGATGACGCGGTCGTCATCGGTGACGATGTAGCGTGCCGGGCGCAATCCATTGCGGTCGAGCGTGGCGCCGATCTGGCGTCCATCGGTGAAAGCGACCGCCGCCGGCCCGTCCCACGGCTCCATCAACGCCGCATGGTACTCGTAGAAAGCCTTGCGGTCGGCATCCATGAGCTTGTTGCCGGCCCAGGCTTCCGGGATCAGCATCATCATGGCGTGGCTGAGGCTGTAGCCGCCCTGGAACAGGAACTCGAGCGCGTTGTCGAAGCACGCCGTATCGGACTGGCCGTCATAGGAGATCGGCCAGAGCTTCGAGATGTTGTTGCCGAACAGTTCGGAATCGACCGACGCCTGTCTGGCCGCCATCCAGTTGTTGTTGCCGCGCACGGTGTTGATTTCGCCATTGTGCGCGACCATGCGATAGGGATGCGCCAGCTTCCACGATGGGAAGGTGTTGGTCGAGAAGCGCTGGTGGACGAGGATCAGCGCGGTCTCGAAACGCGGGTCCTTGAGGTCCTTGTAATAGGCGCCGACCTGATAGGCCAGGAACATGCCCTTGTAGACGATGGTGCGCGCCGACAGCGACACGCAATAGGCGCCGATGTCCTTGTTGTCGTTCTCGGCGTAGATGCGGCCCGAGATGACCTTGCGCAGCAGATAGAGCCTGGCCTCGTATTCCTCGTCGTCGGTGATATCAGCCGTGCGGCCGATGAAGACCTGGCGGTGGAAAGGCTCGGACGCGACGATGTCAGCCGCCTTCGACAGCGACGAATTGTCGACGGGCACGTCACGGAATCCCAGCAGCGGCAGCCCTTCGGACTGCGCCGATTCCGCGATGATCTCTTCGACATGGGCGCGAAGGATGGCATCCTGCGGCATGAACCAGTGTCCGACGCCATACTGGCCTACCGGTGGCAGATCGATCCCTTGGGCCGCCATCTCCTCACGGAAAAAAAGATCCGGAAGCTGCACGAGCACGCCGGCGCCATCGCCGACCAGCGGATCGGCACCGACGGCGCCGCGATGCGTCAGGTTCTCGAGCACGGCAAGCCCGTCCTTGACGATCTGATGCGACTTCACGCCCTTCATGTTGACGATGAAGCCGACGCCGCAGGCGTCATGTTCGTTGCGCGGATCGTAGAGACCCTGGGCGGTGAGGCCGGTGGTCGCGCGATTTTTGGTGGAGGTATTTTTGACGGCGGCCGCTTCCGTCTGCGCGGCCTGGCCGTTCGTCGCAGAGAGCGTCAATTCCGTCATCGTCCTATCCTCCGTTCCGCGCCACTTGGCCTTGGTCAGCCTGGGGGCGCTGGTTTGCCTTGGCGAGCACTTGGGCTCGCCCTTCATCCTTGCGGCACGTCTTGCGAAATCGCCGAACCAAGCGGCGCGCCGCTGGTTCACATCCGGTATCGTACAGGCCAGAGCTGGTCCGTCCACCTGTCGCTCGCGGCAAAAGCCGGAGTGGCCTAAACGATACGCCAATCCAGCCTGTTTTGTGCGACAAAATAAGACAGCACTACTGTCCTAAATTTTTATGACAGAAATCCAGGCCCCATACAAGACCGATTCACAAAAAACTTGGCCGCGCCGCGACACAAAATTTCGTGAGGCGGCTGCAAAACGTAAGCTTCGGTCTCTGAAGACGCCGCGAGCCCGACGCTGGCTTTACCCGTTTTCTTGTGTCTGGCTCTTGCGGGCGGGTCATGAAACCGGTCAAGGTCCCGGCGATTTCCCCAGCACAGGCAGACGCATGTTCTTCGCTTCCGACAATTGGGCAGGCGCCCACCCAAGCATTGCAGCCGGCCTTTCGGCCCATACCGCCGGCTTTTCGACCGCCTATGGCGATGGTGCCCTCGATCAAACCGTCTATCAGCGCTTCAGCGAGATTTTCGAACGCGAAGTGGCCGTGTTCTTCGTGGCGACCGGCACCGCCGCCAATTCGCTGTCGCTGACGGCCTATAACAAGCCCGGCGGCATTTCCTTCGCCCACCGCGAATCGCATATCATCGAGGACGAGTGCGGCGCGCCGGAATATTTTTCCGGCGGCTCGCGGCTTCACGCCGTCGATGGCCCGCTGGGCAAGATCGAGCCACACAATCTGGACAAGGCGATCGGCCGTTTCGCCGGCGAGGTGGTCCATTGGGGCCGGCCGATGGCCGTTTCGATCACCCAGTCGACCGAGGTCGGCACGATCTATGGCCTGGACGACATTGCCGCGATTGCGGCGATCGCCAAACACCATTCCGTACCGCTGCACATGGACGGCGCCCGCTTCGCCAATGCGCTGGTCGCGCTCGACACCACGCCGGCTGAAATGACCTGGAAACGCGGCGTCGACATCCTGTCCTTCGGCGGCACCAAGAACGGCTGCTGGTGCGCCGAGGCGATCGTGCTGTTCGATCTCGACCGCGCCAAGGAATTGGCTTTTCTGCGCAAGCGTGCCGCCCAGCTGTTTTCGAAGTCGCGTTTCGTCGCGGCGCAGTTCGAAGCCTATTTCAAGGACGGGCTGTGGCTCGATACCGCCAGGCATGCCAATGCCATGGCCGCGCGCCTGGCGGCCGCGATCGAGGATTCGGCCACGGCAAAGCTCGCCTGGCTGCCGCAGGCCAACGAAGTCTTCGCGGTGATCAAGAAAACCGAAGCCGAGAAGCTGCAGGCGGCGGGCGCGGCCTTCTACGACTGGCACAGGCCGCACGGCTTCGACGGCCATATCGGCGAGGACGAGCTGCTCTATCGCTTCGTCACCAGCTTTGCGACGACCTCGGAGGAAGTCGACCGCTTTGGCCAGCTGATCGCGGGATAATCAGCCTTCGCGACAACAAAAAAGCGGCGCCTTTCGGCGCCACGGCGCCTTTCGGCGCCACTTCAGACTGCTGACAAACCCCCGTCGAATTTCGGCGGGGTTTTGTTTTATGGGACTGAATGGATTTGCGATTGTGGTGTCAGGATAATTTGACGGGATGGCGCAGGAGGCACACCGGGTGGTTCTTGG